>DAOSUS010000032.1 GCA_035378955.1 Candidatus Hydrogenedens sp.
TTCGCAATAGAGCCTATTTTTCGAGAACGATACATTGCCCCTAAAGCATGAGCAGCATCTTCAATTAAGTGTAAATGATACTTATCTGCCACTTTCTGTATTTCATCAAGTTCACAAGGATGTCCTGCAAGGTCTACAGGAATAATGGCTTTCGTTTTTTCTGTAATCTTTTCTTCAATTTGTTGAGGGTCAATATTGTAGGTAAGCGGGTCTACATCTACAAATACAGGCTTTACACCCATATTTAAAAGTGTATTGATGGTGGATACCCAGGTAATAGGTGGTGTTATAACTTCATCGCCCGCTTTTATCCCTGCTTCCACCAAACAGAGATGTATCGCGGCAGTGCAGGAAGAAACGGCAACACCTTCACTTGCTCCAACAGTAGAAGCAAAGTTTTGCTCAAAAGCATGTATATTATGACCTGAGGTTAACCACCCACTCCTCATTGCCTGTATAACAGTTTCTTCCTCGTCTCGACCCATAACGGGTTTCGCTAAGGGAATAAATAAAGGAGCCGTAGGTTCTCCCCCTTCTTGAACAGGAATTTTTTTCAATTTCTTAAATTGCAGCACATTAATATATTTATCAAAAAATGGGTCTTCGTGAGGATATCGTTCTAACCAATCAGAAATTTCCTGTAATGCGTTTTGTATGGTATATTCTGGTTGGAAATGAAATTGTGTGATAAACTTCTGAAACTGCACCCGAAAAGTTCGCAAATCCTCATCATCACGGACCACATCTATTTCGGTTCCATGGACAACCGAAGCAATTTCCTGGGCTAAATCTATAATCTTCTTATTAAGGGAATTATGTCCTATATTAAAAATTTGGTTATGTATTTCATTTTGTTGGGCTTCACACATCAGAGAAATTGCTCGAGCACAATCACGAACATGCAAGAAAGGTCGCCACTGATTACCACCTCCTCGAACTTCTATTCTTTTTTGCCTTTTAGCCGTAGATACCATTTGATTTATAGCCAGGTCAAAACGCATTCGGGGAGAATATCCAAAAAGCGTAGAAAACCGTGCTATGATAGGTGAAAATTTTTCGTGGGCTAATTTTTGCAATTTTTCTTCTGCTTCTCTTTTGGTTTGACTGAAAGTGGATATAGGGTTTGTGGGGCTATCTTCATCAAGCCAGTCTCCAATGCCTTTTCCATATACTGCACATGTAGAAGCAAAGATAAATTTTTTTACGCCTTTTTGACTACTTTGCCGAGCCAATTCAATAGTGCTGTCTACATTCACTTCTCGGGCTGTAATCGGGCAAAGGGCACAGGTAGGGTCATTGGCAAGTCCCGCAAGATGAACCACAACATCCATCTCATTAAAAAGGTCGGGAAACTCCTGCCAATGACGAATATCGCCTTGAATTATTTCTACATCTGTATTTTTTAACCAATCTGCTTCTTCAGGGAAGCCAAAGCACATACGGTCAAATATACGAACTTTATGTCCCTTCTGTAATAATTCATAAGTAACCCAACATCCTAAATATCCAGCACCGCCTGTAACAAGTATTTTCATTATAATTGACTCCCAAATGTAAAAATATTTACTATAATTCTATCACTAAAATATAAAACAATTATAAATTAAAGGAATTGTTATGCGAAACATCGTATTTATTTTTATATTTTTTTGTTTAATTGTTTTCATCAACCAAAATATTTTTTCTCAAGAAAATCCGTGCTTAAAGGAAATTAAAGACTTAGTCCCTTTTGAGGGAATACCCAATCTATTTCAGTTTTGTGATGGGACCCCAGTAAAAACAGTTCAGGATTGGGAAAAACGCAGAAATGAATTAAAAGATATTCTTATGTTTTATGAATACGGACATTTACCACCACCAGCAAAAATAAAAAAATCGGAATTGATTGTTGAAGAAAAATTTTATAACGACAAAGGTATATACAGAGAATATAGCGTCTATTACGGACCCCCTGATTTCAAGTTGGATGTTATGATGTTTTTACCTGTATCTGCAAAAGAAAAACCCTGTCCTGTTATTCTATTTATACCGAAATTCTGGAAGGAGAATGATGATAATAAAGAAATTGCTATGAAATGTATTGACCGTGGTTATGCTCTCTGTCTCTATGATAAAAGTGTCCTGGACGATGACAGTGGGAACAGAGACCAGATGATATACAAACTATATCCCGATTGTGATTGGGGTTCGTTAGGTGTTTGGGGATGGGGTGCTTTACGCGTTCTCGATTTTCTCGAAACGATTCCTGAAGTGAACACAAAACAATTGACATTAACAGGGCATTCGCGTAGGGGCAAAGCCTCTATGTGGGCAAGTGCAAATGATGAACGAATACCATTAGTCATACCTCAATCCAGTGGAACAGGCGGTTGCGGTTCGTATCGAATTGTAGGAAAAGGGTCAGAGACATTAAAAGCCATTACAACAGATGTTGCTCCTTACTGGTTTGTTCCCCGATTAAAAGATTTTATTGATAAAGAAGACCGACTACCTTTCGACCAGCACTTCTTGAAAGCATTAATTGCTCCGCGTGGACAATTATCCCGTGAATCCTTAGGGGATTTATGGGCAAACCCTATGGGGACCCAAGTAATGCATGAATGCACTGTCCCTGTATACCAATTCTTAGGGGTTCCTGAAAATATTGGGATACATTTTAGGGAGGGCGGGCATGCTTTACAACCTTCCGATTGGGATGTTGTTCTTGATTTCTCAGATTATTTCTTCTTTAAAAAGAATCCGCCAAAAGGACTGAATGTCTTACCCTTTAAAAACACTCCGAAACCATCATGGGCTACATCTAATCCGAACCAGAATAAATAGATATTAAGAGTATTTGATAATAAAAAATGGATATAAGACTAAATATCATTTTAATTAAGATGGCAAAATGACACGATTTGGTGTTTCCCCAAAAAAAGAGCAAGAACTTATCCAATGGATGGAACGGTTGGAAATTAAAGAAGAAGATTTAGAAGAAAGATTTATTTCCTCTCGAGGACCTGGTGGACAAAATGTAAACCATACATCCACAGGCGTTTATATAAAACATACTCCTTCAGGTATTGAGGTAAAAGTAGATACATCTCGTTCCCAATCATTAAATCGTTTCTTTGCTCGACGCAGACTTTGCGAATTGATAGAATATCAACGATATGGAAAAGAATCCTCTCTTATAAAAAAAATAAATAAAGAGAAAAAGCAAAAACAAAGAAGAAATAGGCGCTCAAGAAAAAAATACCTTAAAACAGAACCATCAGAAAAAATAGACCCATCAGATTAGTAGTGTTAATTGTTTGATTAACAAGACATAAGTAATATAACAGAACAGAAAATCTTTTTCTCTATTAAATCAGTTACTTTGCAACACTATCTTGTTTTAGCAAAAGCCATCTCTGGGGAGTAAAGATACTCCCCAGAAATTTCTTAAAAATTATACTTTTACTTTACCATGCCTAATCCAGAAGAATAATGCAATAACAGTTATGACTGTAAAAGCAATGCTGAATACATTAACTAATGGTATCCCTTTTTCAACATTTAACATGACCTGATTAGAGGAAACCGTCTCACGAACATCGGTAACTTCTACCCAGTATAAACCTGCATCATCCGAACTTACTTCTGCGATTTCTAATATAGGTGAATCTGTTCCAATATTTTGAATTTCCTTACCTTTTCCTAACGGCTGGAATTTCCATTGATAGTGTAGTTCAACTAAGCCACCTGTAACTTCTACTTCAAATCGCCATGTATCGCCTTCACTCGCTGTGCCACCTGTAGGCTGTTGGAGAAATTCTGCATGAGAACCAATCACAACCCGTGCTTGTTCTGATTGGACGGTATCTTTCTCATCACGAACTTCAACCCAGTAATTACCCGTCAATGATGGATCTAATTGAGGTGAAATATAAATCGCATCAGTATTTGTACCGGGAGCAGGTTCTGCGTCACGATACCATGTATATTGTTTATTTCCGAAGCCATCGGTTGTTTGAACACTTAATTGGAAATTCGGAGCTTCACCTATATACATTAATACTTCCTGGGGCTGCTGCGTAATCGCCAAATCTTCACCTACATATACCTGACAAATGTTGGATTGTAATCCTTCGCGTTCATCAAGCACATGCACATAATACAACCCTGTATTGGTAGTTGTAGGATTGCCTAAATCAATCGTTGGAGAATTCTCATTTATTTGGACATATCCACTACCATCATCGAACCACCATTCATAATTAAGATTACCCAATCCACCTGACAGTGAAACAGATAAAGTCAATGGCTCATTATACGGCGCGTATTTTACCGCAGGCAGGTTGTTAACAAACTGCATATGTTCTGCAATTACTAATTCTGCTGTATCGGAGTTGATATTATTCTCCGGCACATCATCACTGACTACGCAGTAGTAAGTACCGGAGGCATCTGTAGTTAATGGAGCAATGATATAAGAGGATTGGTTATTAACACCCGGTGCAGGTTGACTATCCTTCATCCACAGGTAACGGATAGTACCATATCCACCACTTACACTGACCTGAAGTGTATGAGAAGTATATTCGCCCACATACACACGCAAGCCAGTTGGTTGAGATGTAATAGTAAGTGGGTCATCCACTATCATTAAGAACACCGCCTCAGAAGTTACACTATCCGTGCCACTATCTTCTATTACTACATCGTAGAAATCTTCATCCGTCTCGCTCAAGTTGTTAAGTGTGAGCATATTTCCACCGGGTTGTTGCTCTGGAGGTAAATTGCCAATACTGGCTCTACGCCATGTATATGTGATAGGTAGAATACCACCATTGATTTCGACAGTAAATTGCACATTTTGTCCCGGATTACGAACAGCGTTTTGCGGCTGCACAGTTATGGTAAGATGTGGCACTACGCTTAATGTCCCTGCTTGAGATACTTTACTTTCCCCATTGCCATCGTTATCTGTCACCACACAACGATAAATACCACTTTCATTATTAGTAGGTGAAGAGACAGTTAATGTACTTGTATCTACGCCTGAAAATGGAGAGGTATTACTTAACGCCTCGCCTCCGTCTAAAATACCGTTATTATTCAGGTCTTTGAACCACTGATACCGATATGGCGTTACTCCACCACTTGCAAGGACAGTTAATTGGACATTCGGTGTCCCTTCATACACTGTAGTCTGACTTGCAGGACCATACACCGCTAACGGGTCGTTTACGGTAATCTGTACGGTATTGGATACCGTCTGCCCATAAGGAATTATACCGAGTTCGTCTGTGATAACGACATCATATTCGCCATTATCTTCGGGACCGGCAGGTGAGAGGTCTAAGTAGGGTAAGTTGGGAGCACCTAACGATACGCCGCCTTTCCGCCAGTCGTAGGATAGAACTCCTTTACCTCCTGTCGCATTTGTAGTTATTAACAGGCTTTGTCCTGTTGTATAATTGCCACCAACAGGTTGTAAAGTAATAGATACAGGGGCGTAAATAATCACACTTGTATTATTATCGCTCAATTCCGTATGTGTGCTATCCGTAACTTCAACTGTATAAATACCTGCATCCGTGAGGGTGGCCGGATTTATGGTCAAAGACGGCGAAGTAGTAATTGCTACTTGCCCTCCATTTTTTAACCAACGATAGGACTTACTCCCTGTTCCACCAATGACCTGTGCATTGATATTAAAGGATGCCCCTTGATAAGTTTCTACAACTGTTGGGTTGAGTGTAATGTCCATACCCACTTTAAAAGAAACATTAATTCCTTCCGGCACTGTAGTTGTCCAGATATTTCCATCAGGAATTGTGCCAAGATTATACGTAGATGAACCATCTACATAAAGTTCTACTTCATGAGCATCTGCTCCGCCATTGTTAACAAGAAAAACTTGTTTAAAATCTTTGAAAGGCGAATTTGAACCTGAAAGAACAACCATTTCGACTAAGTCAACGCCCGGAGTAACTACTTGCGATTTATTCCAGAAATTAGACAATGTAAAACCACCTGTAGCAGGGCCATTAACTAATTGCGGAATTAATGGAGACTGTATTAATAGATTGTAAGGAGCAGGTGCTTTCAAAACCGTGTCATTTGTCGTGTTTCCTGACAAAATATCGTCTGAAAACACAGGATAGTTAGGTGTTCTCATATTTGATATATGAGTAAAACGGCCTATAATGTTGGAACTGGAATCGGAAGTATGATTTTCACAAATAATAGTCCCTGAAGAAGATAAAATAATACTACCGTGTAGTTTTACCATACCCGGTGTGCCTAATCCTCCGTTACCACCTGCACCGGAAGAGCCACTCTGTCCTCCTGAACCGCCAATTCCACCACGACCACCACGAGCACCAGCACCACCAGGACCGCCCCATGTTGTTATTGGGAAACACCATGCTACTGTATTTGCATAATAACCTTGAGTTCCCCCATTTCCTCCTGCTCCCCAGCCCCAATTATCGCATGGGTCTATACCTCCTGAACCCGCATTGGGAGGAATAATAGAACCTCCATTGCCGGGAGCAGATGAGGAAATATTGGTTTGTCCTCCAAATTGAAGAAGACCTCTTGCAGAAAGGACAGCAACACCACCGCCATTTCCACCTTGTCCACCGTCGCGGGCTTTACTTGCTGTTCCACCGTTTCCGCCTGCACCACCAGAACCACCAGCACCTCCATATCCACCTGCTCCTCCAAACCCATCTACTCCAGAACCTCCACAATTATGACATGGTGTATTCCATGCTGCGCCACCTCCGCCACCACTACCGCCACTACCGCCACCTCCTCCTTTTCCACCACCTTGTCCTCCACCACCGCCACCTCCTCCGCCTCCTCCGCCTCCTCCAGAACCTCCTGCCAGAGACAAATTATCTGCAGATGCAATAAAAGAGCCGTTTCCACCAGAAGAACCATTTTGCCCGCTATTCCCGGGAGCTCCTACCGTAGCATTTCCACCATTGCCACCTTCCGTACCATTACCACCAGGACCACCATTATTACACAATACTACACCTGAACCGCCTCCGGGTGAACCTCCATTGCCCGCAGAACCACCATTTGACCATACTGCGGAAGCACCTCCAGCCTCACCTCTGGAACCACCGGTTCCACCGGAACCCATTCCACCAAAACCTGCTTGTCCTGTTGAACCTGCAACACCCGGTTGACCTCCTGAACCTTGATAACCAGAACCGCCCGCAGTACCTCCATAACTTGTCCCGGCCTGTCCATTACCCCCATTGGTATAATCCCCCCCTGCACCACCCGGGGCTGCTCCTGCTCCACTACCATAGGCTGTACCTCCACTACCTCCAGAACCACCATTCCCCCCTGTACCACCTGCTCCACCAACACCACCTCCTGCCCGTCCGGGGACCGTACCAGAAACATCTAAAGTAGTATTCCATGTTATATCTTTAGTAGCACAAATAACTAAAGGATTTGTTCCAGATACATTGACCGTAACACCGGAGGGAACATATATATTCTGAAAATTAAATTTTCCTACATAATTTCCACCACCTATGTCTAACAATTGTCCTTGAATCATAGGACCTGAATTAATGCGATAAAATGGCTGATTTGTATTAGTTCCTGTGTAAAGGGTAAGACTGTCTCCTGAATTTAATTCTAAATTTCCTAAAGTCCCATTACTAAGGTAAATATCTGTTGATGAAAATTGGGGAAGTTTAAAATAATAATTCGGATAAGAGCCTCCTTGATTGGGGTTTCCCGCTGTATCTGTACAACAACTTCCGGGTATTGTAATCGTAACAAATATATCTGAAGCACGGGAGACTGTTATCCCAAAATTATATGTTGCACCATTTCCCGAAAAATCTGTTACCTGAGCGATACCACTACCGGATACAGATAACTGAATATCACTCGAAGTAAAACCCGTTACAGGTTCACTAAAAGTTGCCGTAAAACTCGCATAAGTAGTTTCATTGGGCTGAGAAGTATTCGTGGTTATTAACACGGTAGGAGATGTAGTGTCAATCGTATAGGATTCGCCAGCAGTATAGTTTCCATTTCCCTGACCAAAATTTACACCTAAAGCATTACCCAGAACACGCCAATTTAAATCATACACCGTGTCTCGGTCAATAAAATCAATACTTATATCACCACTACCTGTTCCCCGATTAATTGTTACTGTGCGCGTGCTATCACTACCAGAAACAGATAAGATAGATGCACCACTGAAACCGGCGCCATCTATAACAAAATCGTCTACTGTAACATTCAAAACAGGTTCCGTAAAGGTTACAATAAACTCCAAGGTTGTTGCATTTGTAGGATTTGGAGCCAATGGGTTACGTGCAATAGAAGCGACATAAGGAGGTGTGGTATCCATAAGCCAATTAGCAAAAAATTGATAAAGAGCATGTCCACATAAATCACGATATCCTGTTGTATTCAAATGTATTGGATCATTTCCATTATTTGCAAGAGCCGCACGGGCAGTCGGATATTCAATCAAACCGCCCGGGAAAGGAATATAATTAGGCGGGTCTCCGGGTATAGGACTGGTATTACTAGCAAACGGCGGACGGTAAACAGGTCCTGCATCCCAAAAGCCAGGATGTCCATATCGATAATGTTGTAAACCAAAGTTATGGATATATGCCACCCGATTACGAGTACTTGCGATATTCCTTTTCCGCCAGCCCAACTCCACAAAAGCAGAATTTAATTCACTTGGTGATGGATTATTTAAGTTAGCCTGCATCAGCATAGCCGCTTGATTCCCGGCTAAGGCTAATTCCCAGACATTGACGAAATCATAATCCACTAAACCAACTTTAATGTCAGGACGAAGTGAAAGTATATAATCAACAACTGTCACTAAATCCGTTTCAATTTCATCAAACACATCATTATTGGGTCCAGGCTGGGGTTGCATACCATTCTTCCATTTCCATAAAAGGTCATTACCTCCTAAACTTAAATGAACTATGTCAATGGTTGGATTATTCATAATGGCATTGTAAAGAGAATAAGTACGGACTGGATTGTTATTATCCCGTGGATTTGGCCAATCATCTGCAAAATGTTCTGCCATTGTTCCACCTATAGCAACCTTGTCCCCTTGAACACTCCATTCCCCTAATCCGTAGTAATTCAACACATAGGGCCAAATAGAGTCATTCCAAACAATCTCTGCCCAGCTATCTCCAACAATTAAAATACGCTGCGTTGCAGAGTGTGAAAAAGAAGTAATTCCTAACAATAAAACGGATAAGAATATTAAACGAGCAAAACTTTTGTTGGAATACATACTCATTCTCCTGCAGTTCAAAATTTCCTTCTTTCTTTGTTCTATATATACTTTAACATAAATTGTTACAAAAAAATTCATGAATAAAATTTCTATTATTCTTCTTTTGACAAATAATAATATTTTTTATCAAATTTTCTATCAAAACTATTGATTTTTATATAAAAGATTACTATAATATTAATAGATTAGTTTCTTTACTAATATAAAGGTAAAGATATGAATATAAAGGCTGATACATTTAAGGAGGAAGGCAATGAAAAGGTTTTATCATCTCAAATCTTTTTTTATTCTTATGCTGGCGATATTTGCTGTTGTAAATGGGCATGCTCAAACAGCAAGAATACTCATGGTAGGTGACGATTGGGCAGAAAAAATTTTAGATTATAATGTTTGGGGTAATATTTTAAATTATTATGGTTTTAGTGATGTATCTGTAATTGGAGATACAACAGCCGTTAGCGGCACAAGTGCAGCGGATTGGGCAAACAACATACCTAATCCAAAAGATGGAAACATGCCTATACGAACTTATTCTCTCCAGAATGCACTGTTAAACAACCCCACAGCAGATATTGTTTATTTATCACTCGGTCTTAATGATATATTAAAGAATTGGAAACGAGGGATGTTACCTCAACCCGGGGGTAACGATGATATATTCGATATGATCCAGCAAAATATTCAAAGCGTGGTAGACTACATCTTAACAATTCGACCTGATGTCAGAATTGCGTTAGCAGATTATGATTATATCAATATTTATGAACTCGCTTTTGAAGGGATTGAATCCGCACAGGAATTGTACATACAAATGGACTATCCCTCACCACTACAACTGAATCAGGCATTTTATGAATTAGGTTTAAGGAAAATACTTATCTCTGCAACTCGATATAGGACAGAATACATCCATAGTTTTGGTTTACAACAATATTGGTATGGGCATAATGGATATTATCTTAAAGATACAACCGTTGGTGAAGGAGAAAATTTTACAGATATCTTTTTTCCTCCCTTCCCAATGAACACGACTCCTTATCCGGGTTATCCTCCTTCATACGCTCCCCTTCCCGGTGGAGACATAAATTATCCCTCTCCAATATCTGCCATGGGAGATAACGGAACAGACCCCATTCATTTGAATGAAGAAGGATATAGAATAATATTTGAAAACTCCCTGTTCCAGCATATTTTTTATTGGTTGATAGATATAACTCCTCCTATTGTAGTTTCCATTAAAAGAAACCCAACTGCTTCAAATCCAACGCGAAATTCTACATTAGAATTTATTGTTACATTTAGTGAACCTGTATCTACGGTTACTCCTGCTGATTTTACGATAGATGCTCCCGGATTTACCGGTGCTTCCATTGTATCGGTTACAGGAAGTGGAACTACAAGAACTGTAACCGTTAATCGCGGAACAGGTAATGGTAATTTTAGCATTGATTTTTTAGATAGAGATACCATTGTTGATGATACTTAGAGAATATTAGGAAATAACTTAGGAGTGATATTTGGAAGTGGAAATGGAAATTATACTGCAGGAGAATATTATACAGTAGATACTTCTCGACCACTTGTTCAAATCACACCTACAATCCCATCACCTACAACAAATGATTATACAATCTTTTCTGTAGAATTTACCGAACCTGTAAAAGGGTTTACTGCGGAAGATATTACATTAACAACATCAGGAAACGGGTCTGCACAAGTAACAAATTTTTCGGGCAGTGGAGCCAATTATATCTTTCATCTTAATGTAAACCGCAGTTCTGACTTCTATGTGAATGTTATTATTAATGCAGGGGTTTGTACGGACCTTGTAGGAAATACCAATTATGGAGAAACATATTCAAATTATTTATTTCAGGAGCCAGCTTTTACAATCAATGAACTTTATAGAAGTAATGGTAAACTTGGAGATTTAATTTTAAATTCGGGAGATATACTAACAATTTATACAGGAGATCAAATATATCAACCTTTCTATAGAGTAAATGGAGGACTTGCAATTTCTGGTCGTTCTGTTGATATTGGAGGAGGGGATTATGCTGGAAAATTGGACTTTCAATCCATCTATGTGCCTTCTGGAGTTACAGTAAATGTGTCTGGAACAAATCCATTGGTTATATCTGCCACAAAAGACATTACATGGAATACGACATTGGATGTTTCAGGAACTGTTCCGGGTAGGGCTGGTGGAGGAACTGGCGGTAGTGGTGGTTCCGGTGGAGCAGGCGGGACAGGTGGAGCAGGTGGCTCTAACGGTGGTTATGGAGGAGCTGAAGCGGCAGGTGGAGCGGGAGGAAATGATAGTAATGGTGGAAATGGTCAAAATGGAACTTCTAATCCTGGAACTGCTGGTGAATCAGGTTTTGCTGGTAATCCAGGAGAAGCAGGTGCAAATGGTCCCAATGGTCAATTAGGCTTCGGTCGGCAAGGTACTGCAGGAAGTGGAGGAACAGGAGGTACGGCGGGAGGACCTTCTTCACAGTTGGCAAATGGAGGTAGTGCAGGAAGTGGTGGCTCTATTGGAACAGGAAGTTCAGCCCAAAATTGTGCAAGTGCACCTACTGGTGGAAGTGGAGGAAACGGTTCTAATGGAGGTAATGCCACTATCACGGGTGCCAGTGGTCTTTCAGGCGGGAATGGAAGCAATGGCACTCATGCAGAGTTTACAGCTCCTGCAAACAATCTAAATCTTGCTGCTGGTAATGGTGGAGGTGCTGGCGGTGGTGGCGGCGGCGGTGGTGGCGGACAAGGGGGCGGACAAGGGGGTGGAGGTGGTAGTGGTGGCAGTGGTGGTGGCGGTGGGATGGCAAGAACAAACACATGTAGTCAATGTGGAACATCTCAAAATGGTTACGGAGGATTTGGTGGTGCTGGTGGTGCAGGTGGCAGGGGAGGAGCAGGTGGACAAGGTGGAACTGCAAGTAAAGGTAGTAATGGAGGACAAGGCGGAAATGGAGGAGGATGTATAGTTCTTGCTGCTCGTGGTCTATTAAATTTTGGAGGGGTTATTGATATTTCAGCAGGTCCTCCACAAAATGGAGGTGCTGTTGTTCCATCAAATCCCGGTTCCTCTGGTATAAACCCAGGTAATAACTGGGATACAGGCGGGAATGGTTTTCCTGGTGGTTCGGGCATTTATGGCTTTCTATACGGTGCAACTTGCTATCCTATCACAGTATTAGGTGGTAATGGAGGAAATGGAGGAAGAGGTGGTGCTGGTGGAGTAGGTAGTTCGGGTGGCGCCAGTGGCTTATCCGGTGCTGGTGGTAATGGAGGGCGTGGAACACCAGGTATGGTTAAACTGCATGGAACTATTGTCTTTGCGGGAACAGGTTCAATTGCATGCAACAACTACACAACTTTAACAGACAATATTTATCGAGGGAGATTTACTTCTATATCGAACATGGCAACTCCGCAAAATCCTGCGTTTCTGGATAATATCCTCTTTGGAATCGCACGAAATCTTACTGTATTGCAAGCCCCAAAACCTTATGACCCCACAGAAATGGGATACCTTATCCCACAATTAATCGGCGGTCCTGCTTCTGGAGGCTTTACAGAGCCTGATTTCTGGAATAAAAGTCTGGTTGTTACACCTAAAAATGATTTGGTTGAACTTGTTGTGTTAGAAGGAAGCAATTCTATATTTAACTTAGTAAAACAAATATTTATTGTCAATAATGGAGGTGCCGATGCTAACGATGTGGTGCTGAATGTAAGTGGAGAAAATCCATATCTCATTGGGACCATACCCGATGGTGCAATATGGACAACAACAATTCCAAATTCAAGAACGGCTTCTATTAAAGTTGGCATGGACATTACTATTTCTCCTCAAAATACAGAAATACATACAGGAGACACTTTAACACTTAATGCCCAGGTAGTCGGTGGAACAGGAAACAAATCTTATCGCTGGCTGAAAGATGGGCAAGAAGTAGCCATTACGGCTGTCCCCTTCTTATATATATATAATGTTACTACTCAACACACAGGTGTTTATACTGTAGAGGTCACAGATAGCACCCACACAGAAAGTAGTGATAATTCCTCTACTGTGGTTGTTTATCCCGCTGTTAATATTGTTCAATCACCTATGGGTGGTATGTTTAACAAAGGTGATAATCTTGTTCTTTCGGTCAAAGCAACAGGTGGAAAAGGAAAATTGCATTATGTATGGAAAAGGAATAATACAAGTTTATCTGCTCCTGATATGCCCTATTTACTACTTTCGCCGGCAGGACCTGAAGATAGCGGTAGTTATTCTGTTGAAGTGTATGATGAAATAGGCACCGCACCTTTTGGACGCGTGGAAACAGGAAGTATTGAAATATTCGTTCAAAATACATTGAGCGTTCATGGTCCTTGTCCCGTTTGGGTATATGAGGGAACGGTTGCAGTTCCACTTGTAGTTATACCCAGTGGAGGAACCCCTGGATATCATTATCAATGGTTTAAGGATGAAAATAATAATGGTGAATTGGATACAGGTGAAGCATTAACAAATTCAGTAAAATATAATGGAGTAGATACGAATACTTTAACAATAAATAATATTTTGCTAAACGATACGGGGATATATCGTTGTGCTGTAACTGATAATGATGGGACAGGGACAACTATAATATCACCATCAGGGTATTTACATGTTCAGGAAGAACTTACCATTATATTACATCCTGAATCAACAGTCCGTAATCCGGGACAATCTGTGCTTTTCCGAGTAGAAACATCCGGAGGAATACAACCTTTGGTCTACAAATGGTATGGAAATAGTCAAGGTTTATTAAAAACTGCTTTACAACCTTCAGGGAAAGAACTTGCTCTCTCCAATTTAACCGAAACAAATGAAGACCTTTATTTTGTCCAGATACAAGATGCAGGATATAGAACTGTAATATCTAACAATGCGCAACTTATTATAGTTGATAATCCTCTAACAATTACGACCCATCCCGTAGGGATACATGCCTATACAGATGAATTTCCTACATATACTTTATCTGTTGGAACGGAAGGTGGATATGGAACTATTCAATTTCTCTGGTTACGAAATGGAGAACCTGCCCCTGGAATCAATAATCAACCTGATTATGTGTTTTCACCTTTAGCACCTGAACTTTCTGGAATATACACCTGTCAGGTTTGGGATGAAGTACCGGATAATACTTTGGTTACGGATGAGGCTGAAATTCTTTTCGCGGAACATATGACTTACACAAAGAATTTAGAGCCTGTTATTTTTGCCCCGTATAACGAATCTCTTACGCTTTCTGTGTCGTTAAATGGTGGCATGGGCAACTTAAGTTATCAATGGTGGTATAACAAAGGAAATGGAGCCACAGAAATAGGGGCAAATACTACAGTTCTTGAATTAGGTTATCCGACCAAAGAACAAGACGGCGAATATTACATAATTTCTCAAGATGAACGGGAATCTCTGCAATCAAATGTATGCAGAGTTTATGCGGGTGAAAATCTTGCAATTACTCAGCACCCGTCTAATGTAATGTTATATACCGATGAAGCAGAACATTTCGAATTAAATGTTGAAACGACAGATGGCTTTGGAACAAGACAATATACATGGTATAAAGATGAAGAAATCGTCCTCGAAGAAAACACCTCTCCTCTTTATGTATCTCCGACGCTTGAAGAATCATTATCGGGAGATTATTATGTTCGGGTAAGAGATGCTAAAGACACATTATTATCTAATATCGCTCATGTATTGATAGGGCAACGAATCACAATCACCCTTCAACCACAAGGTGGTTCTATCACAGAGGGAGATACATGGACTTTCTCTGTTGCCATAACAGGAGGTTTAGGAGATATCCATTATCAATGGAAATATCAACCTAATAATAGTACAGAAATATATAACATTGGAGATGATGCTCCCCAATTTATTATTAATGACGCTGCGTTAGAAGACGCCGGTACTTACTGGGTTGAGATAAGTGATAATAAATCGGTAATTACTTCTAATTATTGTTCGCTTACTGTATCAAAGGCTATCCCTGCCTATAACATTGGTTATCTTGGAATACTCATCTTGTTAATCGGTATCATATCTTCTATTTTTATATCACGGAGAAATTTGCATAAACAATCACGCTGATTATTAAAAAATTGTAAAAACATTTTTAAGAGTATTTTTAAATAGAAAGAGTAAAGATTGATAACAAAAGAGGATTGTATTTTTAGTGATTAAAAATACATATTAAATATCGTCGAATTGGACTAAAGAGAAAATGGGGAGAGGTTGAAGTATCTCTCGTCCTTTGAGTGCTGGCAATTCGACAACGAAAGCGGCTTCTATTGGAACTGCCTTTAGTTGCTCCACTAATTTTATTACAGCAGAAACGGTTCCTCCCGTTGCAAGTAAATCATCTACAATAACTACTCTTTGTCCTTCTTTTAATGCATCTACATGCATCTCAATTGTATCCCAACCGTATTCTAAAGCAAAACTTTCAGTAATTTTTTCTGCAGGGAGTTTTCCCTTCTTTCGTGCTAAAACTAAAGGGCATTTCAAGTTGTATGCAATTGCAGAACCGAAAATAAAACCTCTGGATTCTACTGCTACGATAGCATCTATATCTAAAGATTTATAACGATTGACAAAACAATTAATTGTGTATTGGAATGCCTGCGGATTGAGTAGGAGCGTCGTGATATCCTTAAACTGAATTCCGGGTTTAGGGAAATCGGGGACATTTCGAATAACACTTTTTAAATCCATAGTTTTCTTTTCCTTTAAGGTTTGCATTAAAAAAGTTCTTTATGTTCTTCAACATAATTACGTAAAAATCGCAAAGCCAACCGTTCCAGTTGTCGAACTCGTTCACGGGTCATATTTAACGCTTTGCCTGTCTCTGCTAATGTATAGGGTCTTCCATCAATAAGCCCATAACGGTAACGGATAATCTTTGCTTCAGTCTCAGGTAAAAGATTAATAAGAAATTCAAGGTCATTTTCTTTTTCCACATCCGGTGCGAAACTATCTGTTCTCAATGCGGCATGAGACCTTAGAATTGAAGAGGATTCTTCATCAACATCAATTGTTTGAATGAAATCAAAGGACATTACAGAATCGAGGTAAATCTGAAGTTGTTCTGCTTCATCAAGGGTTATATTTAAGAGTTTTGATATTTCCTGAACAGAGGGGCGAGAACCTGTTTTTATAAAGTGTTCTTCTAATGCTTTTCGATACCTTGCTAAACTTTCATTTAAATAAACGGGAACACGAACTGTCCTACTTTGATTGGAAAGTGCCCTTGTAATTGCCTGACGAATCCACCATGTGGCATAGGTTGAAAATTTTGTTCCGCGTCGTGGGTCAAAATTTTCAACCGCCTTCATCAATCCTATATTCCCTTCCGCTATCAGGTCTAATAGAGACACACCATAATAAATGTATTTTTTTGCAATACTAACAACCAAACGCAAATTGGATAATATAAGTTTTCGTCGTGCTTTTCCATCCCCTTTTTGAATACGAAAAGCCAGCCGTCTCTCTTCTTCCGTACTTAGAAGAGGAATTTTAGAAATCTCTGCAATATATGTATATAATCCTCTTTCTAAAAAAGGATTTTTTATGAAGTCCTTATCTTCCACCTCTTTCTACCCTTAATCAAAGTTTGATTTAATTGTAAGGCAGATACTCTATAATATACATATTTTTCAAACAAATTAAAAATACAATTCACTCCTTATATCGTCATTTTTAATTACCATCTTTATTCCATTTGTCCTAATAACTAAATACATTTTGCTTTTACAAATATTCCATATTCTATAACTTTTTTATTCATTAATTTTCTAATTCATTACATTATAGCAAGATAAAGGGAAAAAATTTCTTGTTCTGCAGGTGAAGTTTTTAGTATAAAATTGTTTATAATGGAGACTAAATTATAAGGTAATATTATATGAAGAAAATAAAATTTTCATTGTTTGTGTGGTTCATTATCTTTTTATTCTCTACATCTTACATTTATTCACAACCTTCTGCTATCCCTAAATTTTCTAAAAAAGCAAAACTCCTTTTCCCGAATAGTGATTTTGAACATGGAAATTTGGATAATTGGCGTGCTTTTGGAAAAGCCTTTTTAAATCAACCTACTTACGGAGATAATGTTCTCGCACGGGAATCTCCTAAATGTGCACTTCCTCAGGGTTCCTGGTGGGTGGGTTCGTATGAGAATTATCAAGGATTACCGGGACAAAAAGCAGGTGATGCTCAAAAGAATGATGCCGTTGGAGAGTTAATATCTCAAACTTTTACTATCACAACTCCCTATATTGGCTTCCTTATAAGTGGCGGGTCAAAGAAAACAACAGCTGTTCGACTGATTGTAAATGGGGCTGTAGTCCGAGAGACCTCAGGGCAAAACAATCCACTTTTAGTTCGTGAATTCTGGGATGTGAAAGAGTTTCTCAATCAACCTGCGATAATTTCCATAATAGACAACGATAAAGGAGCATGGGGATGTATTAATGCCGACGATTTTCGGGGTTATTCAGTTCCCGACAATATGTTGCTATTTCCTAACAGTGATTTTGAAATGGGTAATCTCGAACACTGGAAGGCTGAAGGTTCAGCCTTTGAAAGACAACCGACTTTAGGAGACAACCCTTCTGCTCGGGAATCGGGGAAACATTCAAATCATCAAGGGAAATACTGGATAGGAACCTATGAATTATATCAAGGGAAACCGGGAGAGGAACCCGGAATGGTAAGGAAAGATGTGGCTTTTGGTTCTTTGCGTTCTGAACCTTTCAAAATACGCGGTTACGCTATTCGCTTTCTTTTAGGTGGAGGGAAAGTTTCAGGATTGGAAGTCCGTCTTTATGTGAATGGTAAAGTAGTAAGGTCTTCGAAAAATACTGAAAACCGAGAGGATATGCAATTTGTAGTATGGAATGTTGCTGAATTTAAGGGGGAAAATGCAGAAATAGAAATAATTGACGATACCATGGATGCATGGGGACATATTAATGTAGATGATTTCAGATATGTTCGTTTATTAGATGATTTATAAAAATTAATGATGTGAGAAACAGCGTTCACCCGTGAATAACATTGCTACACCAGATTTATTTGCCGTTTCGATTACATCATAATCGCTTACACTGCCTCCAGGTTGAAGAAATGCAGTTATACCTACACGAATAGCCATTTCAACGGCATCTGGGAATGGGAAGAAACCATCCGAGGCAAGAACGGCTCCTTCGAGCGTTTCATTCCCTTTATATTTCTTTTGAACCTTTTCAATAGCCTGTTCAACAGCACCAACACGGTCTTGTTGTCCTGTTCCAACCGCAAGTGTTTGACCATTTTTCACTATCACAACGCCATTAGAACGAACATGAATATTCACATACCAGGCAAACAAAAGGTCCTCTAATTCTCTTTGAGAGGGGGTAACCGAGCTTTCGATTTTTCCCTTTTTGGGATGTTCTGTATGGGCTTTTATAAAGTCTGCAGGACTTTTTATTTTTGTCAAATAGGGTTGTGCTAATACAATACTCCCATCATCAAATACCTTCATTTCCCATGTATAAATATCATCACCTATATATTTAGGTAAGCGGTCCAGAGAGGGAACCTGGATTATGCGTATCTCTTTATTTCGTCTATATTTTTCAAAATTATTAAAAACAGATAATGCCTCATTTGTAAAATGGGGAGCAGAAACTCCTTCAATAACTGTCTGCATAATCTCATCTGCTGTTGCCTCGTCTACTTCCGTATTAAAAGCGACAACACCTCCAAAGGCAGCCTGAGGGTCTGCATCTCGTGCACGACGATATACATCCGCCAGAGTTTGTCCCTCTTGTTGTATAGCAACGCCCGAAGGATTACAGTGTTTCATTACCGCACATGCAGGCTTATTTAAGAATTTTAAAATACCAAAGGCATGATGGAGGTCTTCCAAATTGGTCTGAGACAATCCACTCTTGCCTGTCTTTAATATTTGATAGGCACCCAAAAATACTTTATCCCCTTCCAGAGGACGATAAAAAGCAGAGGGTTGGTGCGGATTTGTCCCGTAACGCAGGTCTTCCACTTTGACCCATCGTTTTCCCATAATATCTATGGTTTCCGGAAAGGAACCTTCTACTTTAGTTCGATACATTGATTTCAGGTCATTTTTTTTCATATCTTTATCCATCATGATTACTCCCCAAGTTTGAAATCAGTAACATTTTAACATACACTCTTAAAACATGAAAAATTGACAACATATCGTAAGGGTTTATATTTATGCCTCATTTGTTTTATTTTGTTGTTCCTTCGGCAACGCCTAAAGAAGGTGAGGTTATATTACAAGGAGAAGAAGCCCATCATGCTATCCGTGTTGTTAGAATAAAAGTTGGAGAACCCATTGCATTTATTGATGGTATGGGAAGTAAGTGGCTTGGTGAAGTAGCCCATATTTCTAAGAACACACTCACAGCAAAAATAAGACATTACCAATATATCCCTCAAGAAGAAAAGAAACTTTCTCTCATTATAGGCGGGCTTCACCGAGATAGTGCAATAGAAACTATTCTCAATTATGGAACAGAATTAGGTGTTTCCGAGTTTCGTTTCTTTCAGGCTGAGCGTTCTACGCGACCGCTTCGTCTATTAGACAAACAGAAAAAATGGATAATACAGGCATGCAAAACCACAGGAAGGGAATGGTTCCCTAATTTAGGTATATATAAAAATTTAGAAACAGCCATCATCGATTTTCAAGGGGTGCTTTTAATGGCTGTGATACAACCTTATTCAGTTCCCATTGAACAGGTAAATAATGTATCAAACTGTGGATTGATTATTGGTCCTGAAGGTGACTTGTCCGATGAGGAAATTAAAATAGCAAAAAAGCATGGAGCCATTGCTATTCATTTAGGCCCGAATATTTACCGCAGTGAATTGTCTGCTTTATTAGGTTCCATTCTTATCATGCAACAGCAAAAACGATTTAAAAGATTACCCCAGAAAGATTTTTCATTTGAACAGTAGCACTCTTTTTTAGCAAAATAAAAAAAGAAAATGAAATAATATGGAGAAATATTTATGAGTGAAGATTGCCTTTTCTGTAAAATTGCGAAGAAGGAGATTCCTTCTACAGAAGTTTATTCTGACGAGGAGTTTTATGCATTCCGCGATATACATCCAGCGGCACCTGTACATGTATTACTCATTCCGCGTAAACATATCGCCCGAATTACCGATGCCACTGAAGAGGATACTTTACTGTTAGGAAAAATGCTCCTTCGTGCTAATGAAATTGCCCGAAAGGAAGGGATTGCAGAACCAGGTTTTCGTTATGTTTTAAGTTGTAACGCTCAAGGAGGGCAACTCGTTTTTCATATACATTTACATATATTAGGTGGTAGAGAATTAGGCTGGCCTCCGGGATGAATATAATTGAAGACAAAATGATAAATATTGATGTAAATACAAAATTATGTGCTGTTATAGGACACCCTGTTCGGCATTCTTTATCTCCGGCAATTCATAACGCAGGATTCCAAAGTTTGGGTCTGAACTATGTCTATCTTGCCTTTGACATAACCGATGTGGAATCCTGTTTACGGGGTATGCGTGCTATGGATAACTTCCGTGGGATTAGCGTTACCATTCCCCATAAAGAAGCCGTTATCCCTTTTCTTGATGAAATTGACCCTGTGGCTCAAAAAATTGGAAGTGTCAACACCATTACACATGAGGGAGATAAACTTGTTGGAACCATTACGGATGGAATTGGCACTTTAAATGCTTTCCATCGAGCGGGGGTAGATTTAAATAACAAAAAAATTCTATTTCTGGGAGCAGGTGGGGCTGTTCGTGCTGTTGCTTTTACATTTGCAGAAAAAGTGCAACCTCAACAAATCACCATTTTAGGTAGAACACCTACTCGTCTGGAACGATTAATGAATGATTTAAAAAAGGTCTATCCTCATATTAAATTCCAGCAGGGTTATTTACATGAGAATTTTGAACCATATATAAGTTCCCATGAAATTATCATTCAGGGAACACCCGCTGGAATGGCAGGACATTCCAATGAAAAACTAAATTTTTCTTATAATTTATTAACTCCACAACATACCGTGCTCGACATGATATACAGACCTTTATATACAGAACTTTTACAAAAAGCCGAAAGTAAAGGTTGTAAAATAATTACAGGAATAGAGATGCTTCTGGAACAGGCTGTTTTACAATTTGAATTATGGACAGGCTGCTCTGCACCTTTAGATATTATGAGAAAAACTGTTGAAAAAGTATTGAAATAAGTCCTGCGATAGTGTATAGTTATATGAATAGGAAAGGAGAATAAATTATGAGGGTGCAGTCTTTTATTGGAAAAGCAAGCGTGGAAGGGCTTCATCAAATGGATACTTTAATTAATGATTGGATTAAACGAACCCGTCCCAAGATACTACAAATTACACAATGTCCTTGCTCCACTACAAGGCATGATGGTAGAGATCAGGAAACCATTATTGTCGTAACTATTCTTTATCAAGAGAGCGAAGTTTAAGGAATTATTTTGTTTTCTGGAAGAGAGATAGATACATTCCATGGGTATATGCTACAAATCATTTTGGGGAAGAATCCTTCAATTGGAAATAGAATGGTATAAAGTATAATAATATTTATAGTTATCGACAAAAATCTGTGATAAAGATATACCTATGAAAAAGAGACAATATATGGAATTCGATAAATATTTCAACATGAGAACAATTATCCCATCACTTGAAGCCAAAACCAAACAGGAAGTCATTTCTGCATTAGTCGAAGTAATTGAAAAAGAAAATAAAATACCTGAAGGAGTAAATATTCTTTCCTCTATAATTGAAAGAGAATCAGTTGACAGCACTGGACTTGGAAACGGTCTGGCTTTACCACATGCAGGTATCCGTGATTTAAACAAAATAATCACAGCAGTAGCTCGTATTCCTGACGGAATTGATTTCGTGGCACAGGACCGCAAACCGGTATTCTTTTCCATTATGATTTGCTATCCCCCATCTCAAAATTCCGTCTATTTAAGTTTAGCGGCGAGTATCTCTAAGGTTTTTCATAAAAAAGAAAATATCCAGACAATAATGAAACAAACCACATCCAAAGAAATTTATGAAAAATTATTAGAACTTCTTACCAAATCAGATGAACCGTCCAAACTAATCCCTCCTAGAAAGAAAACCTCTGTCAATGAAGAAAAACCTGTCGCAACATCTTCCTCTATCCCTGAAATACATTTACTTATCCGTTTACAATTCCATGAAGAGGAACTAAAAAATAGTACCCGTGGTAAAAAACAGTTACAGCAGAAGGTGGATAATCTAAGGGCATTAATTTCTGAAAGAACCTTGCAGCACTATGATAAACTGAAAGCAAAAAGACCGCCAGCTGTTGTTCCGATTGAAGGGGACCGTTGTCATGGATGTTATATGACTTTGCATACAGATTTTGTCCAGCGAGTTCGACAGGAAACCGATAATTTATACACCTGTCCTACATGCAGACGGTTTGTATATTGGATTTAATACATCAATAAGTCTTACAATTTTTTCATGAATAAAAAAGAGATTGAACAACAAATAGTTAATTCTCATCTTTTTCAAGGATTGAATATTGAAGAAATTCGGAAACTAATTGAGCAGGGACTTGTTGTTCACTTTCAAAAAGATGAGGTGGTGTTTTATCAAGGCAGTATAGGCAGCCGTGTATATCTTATTATTCAAGGGGGTGTGGGTATATATCAGGAAGAAAAAGAGATTGTTCAATTAGGTGAAGGAGAAATTTTTGGGGAGATGGCATTACTAACAAAGCAACCCCGTTCTGCTACTGCAAAAGCGATTAAAGATAGCTCTTTTTTAGTATTCAGTGAGACAAGTTTTGAAAAACTATTAACTAAAAAGACGGCGGTTCGTTTACTTTTGAATATAATCAATATTCTTTGTGAGCGATTAAGAAATATCAATCAGTCTATTAGAACTTAATATTAGATATAAAATTAGTTTCGTCCTATAAGAATTTGTAAGTTTATTCTTTCTTTGTTATTATTTTTGCAATATAAAACTTTCCTTAACCAATGAAGGGTCGTTTTAATGCTTACTCATTTTACTTTTCTTGATGCAGGTATCGTAAGTCTTTATCTCCTATTAACGATTATCGCAGGATTGGCTGTTCGAAAATATGTGGGGAAGGTAGAACACTATCTTGTAGCAGGGCGTGAAATGAATCTCTATTTAGGTATTGCATCGTTAGCGGCGACAGAGTTCGGCATTGTTACCTGCATGTATACAGCCCAAAATGGTTTCAAAATGGGTTTTGCTGGGTCCACACCAGGTATACTTCAAACTATCGCCATGCTTGTTGTTGGCATTACAGGTTTTTGTATCAAACCTTTGCGCGACGCCGGTGTAATGACCATCCCTGAACTATTTGAAAAACGATTTGGTCCCACAATTCGATGGTTAGCAGGAGTGGTTATTGTTCTTGGTGGATTATTGAATATGGGTGTATTTTTACGAACAGGCGGTGAGTTTTTATTACTAACCGCAGGATTTGACCCACAAGCCTTTGCCCAATCCTATCATCTTGAAATAATGATGACAATTCTGCTCGTCATTGTAGCACTCTATACTGTCCTTGGAGGAATGCTTTCCGTCCTTGTAACCGACTTTTTACAATTTATCATAATGAGTTTAAGTATGCTGGTAATTACTGTTTTAATCTTTGTAAAAATTGGCTGGACGCCTTTAGTAGAAGCCGTGCAAAAGCATCACGGTGCTGCCGGGTTTAATCCTTTCTTAATGGAACGAGGATGGGAGTTTGTCTTGTTTAATCTCTGTTTGCAGTTTGCTGTTGTATTGACATGGCAGGCAGTTATTCAGCGAATTCTTTCGGCAAAAAGTACCAAAACAGGCAAGCAAATTTACATGCATACAAGTTTCTTCTTTACAGCACGATTTCTTATTCCTGGATTATGGGGAATTGCTGCATTAGCCACTTTAACCCCAGAACAAATTGGAGGGAATACACTTTATGCTATGCCAAAGTTTTTAAGCACTTTCTTGCCGACAGGTCTTATAGGGATTTTGATAGCAGGAATGCTTGCAGCGGACATGTCTACGGATTCTGCTTATATGCTTACATGGGGTGGTGTTATTTACAATGATATTCTGGCACCCTTCCGAAGAAATAAACAATGGTCAGAAAAAAAGGGTGTTCTCATAAATCGTTTTATTGTAGGATGCATTGGTATGTTCCTGCTATTTTACGGATTATGGTATCCACTAAAAGGAAATTTGTGGGACTATTTAGGCGTAACCGGGACCATTTACCTATCTAGTATGTCCGTTTTATTAATTGCTTGCTGTTACTGGAAAGACGCCAATAACTGGGGTGCTATGGGATCTATTATTTTAGGAGCTCTTTTCCCCATTGGTTTTTTAGTTTTACAACAACTGCCCGCAACTGCTGAATGGGCACAACATGTAGGTCCCTATAAATCGGGAATCGCCTCTTACTTAGCTTCGGGAACTGCTATGATTATCGGCTCATTACTTAAAAAATTTCTGGTAAAAAAGAAAGAACCTTCTTATTAAAAAGGATTTCGGTATATGTCTTATTTCTGGTTATTGCTCGCCCTATTTTGTATTGTATGGTATTCTATAATGACTTTTTATGTGGGTGTGCGTGGTTTTTTTGATATAAAAGAGATGTTACTTGCTTTGAAATCAGATGAAACATCTCCCGTAGAAGAAGAATAATTTGCAGAAAAATTTTTAATTTTGCGGGAGAGAAGGCATATTTTTATTTATCTTAATTTTAACAAGAAGAAAGCCATTGTTGGGGCAGTTGGATAACGGGAATGGGCTGATTGGTTTTCCAACGCCCATTTGTAAAATCAGGGAAATCGACTTTCTTTCCACCTGCAGCAGCGGATTGCTCTGACAAATCTATAATAGCTGACCAAGTAGCCGAATCATAAACATCGGGAAGAGAGGTTTGTCCTGTTCGGATAGCACGTACCAATTCCCGTACAGTAATGAAGTCGCCCAACCCATGTCCGGCTGTAGAACCTCCTGCAGATTCATAAGCAGACCAAATTGGATGGGTATATTTCTTGGTATAAGATTCAAAATCTTCCCAAGTATCTTTCTGAGGACTTATATCTTCTAAATATATTTTTTGTAAAGAGCCGAAATAAATTCCTTTTGTCCCCTGAAGTCTAAAGATAGAGTCATAGGGGCGTGGTAATGATGTATCATGATATAGCGTAATAGTCTTACCTAAAAATGTCTGAAGTATCGTGGTGTTTATATCTCCGTGCTTTATTTTCATTTTCGATAATTCATGTTCCGGACCATACTTTTTTATAAAATATTCATGGATACCGAAAGGAGGGGTTGAAACACTATATAAAGAAGTAAAACGGTCTCCCCTATTGATATTAAACCACTGCGAAATAGGTCCAATAGGATGAGTAGGATAAGAGTTTCCTACTCTGTTAATAAGTTTCTTCCCTCGCCAAGTCAGCTGACCTGTCTCATCGGCTAATAGGAATCGGCAATCGTGCTGGTATCCACCTTCTGCATGAACAACTTCACCAAAACAACCTTCCCGTATCATTCGAAGAATCGTTAATGGCTCTTGAAAGTAGCATACATTTTCTAATATAAAACAAGGTTGTTTTTGTTTTTCCGAAGTCTCAATTAATTCCCAGCATTCTTTAATAGTTGTTGCCGATGGGACTTCAAGAGCCGCTATTTTTTCCGATTTCATAGCCGATAGTGCTACCGGAGTATGCCATTCCCATGAGGTTGCACATAACACACAATCCATATCATCACGCTTCACTAAATTTTCAAAATCGGTCTCTCCATTGGTGTAAGTTTCAGGGGAAAATTTTTGTCGTTGTTCACATAATAATTTTGTTCGTTCTGCATGTTCTTTTTTAATATCTGCGATAGCATGTATTTCGACATCCGAACATTGTGTCAACAAATCCACCAAAAAATGCCCTCGATTACCAACTCCAACAACTCCAATTCTTGCTTTTTCTTTTATATTTTGCGTTTGTGCCATCAGCATACTTATAGATAACGATGAAGGAATAATTGATGCCGCTTTCATAAAGTCCCTTCTTGACAATTTATCAAAATTTTTCATACCAAGTCCCCTTCTTCTATTAATGCAACAACTAATAGTCCTGGCAACCTATAAAAAATGATAGCAATCCGAGATTAAAATGGTCTTTCCTAATATCAAGATATAAGTTATGACGAACTTGATAGATTCTTCCTACCAATTCTCCACGGTGGAAAATACCGGATTGCAAAATACGATATGCTTCATTACCATTTTCAAAAAGAGTTACTGTATACACAGAACTAAACAAAGAGAAGCGCGGCTTGATATTCGCAATTCGTTTGCTATCTCTATATACATTGAATATTTTAGGGGCTTTTGATGTAAATGCGATAGAGAACCAACTGCGTTTTATAAAAATTGCACATACTTCATTTTCTAAAGTATCTTTTACAAGCCATTCATGACTTTTTTTCTCAATAAAATACTGAATTTCTCCAGCACGATTCACACACGGAAATAATATATTCTCTTTTTCTTTTAGTGGGATAAGATAAAGTTCATGATTTTCAAAAGGATCGGGTAGGTCTAAGGTTTCCTCGGATGCAGAACCATGTGCTTCTGCAAGACATTTTCGCCAACGTAGTTCACTAATTAGGGTTCTACCCATAAATAAGATAAGTCCGGATAATGTAATGACAATTAATATAAAAGTCCCTATATACGAAAGTTGTGGATTTCCTAAAATTAATCCCCAAAAGGTTAAAGAGAAAGCAAAAATAACACCGATACAGTAAATAAAGATACTGATGGGACTGATGTGATACACTAACTTTGGAAGTGTAAAGTAGCAAACAGCCCTTTCGTAATCACTTAAAAAATCATCCATTTCTATTCGTGGCATGGATGAAAATAGTCCTTTTATTAAGGTTTTTCAATGTTTTTTGCATCTATATATATTTTATTTATTATTTCATCAACACAGGTAGAAAAAGTTTTTACTAATTCAGGAACGCCTTTATTCGGAGATTCTTTTTCAATGGAATAAATTTTCTGGGCTAATATTTCCATACTACTCGGATTCAAAAATTGAACGACAAATTTAACATAAGCAACAGGAAAAGTAGAACTCTCTACTTCCTCAAAATTAAGCACATCTATATGTAGATAATAATCCGGTAACTTTTTCTCAGATTGATAACACAAAAAAGTTTGATTTATTTTATTTGTTATCAATTCTTCCAAACTGGAAGCCCAAAGATGGATAGAGTAATAATCCACCTGAACGGAATTTTTTCGAACCATAATCTCTTTTCTTTTCAACGATTCTGATAAACGGATACTTGCTACCTGAAGACATAATGGGGATGCATCTTCTACAGGCTTAATTGTATTTTCTAAAGTGTAGTAATGTAAAGAGGGACCTGATATACAACCGAAAAAAATAAATGCGAGACAAATGCAACCTAAAAGACATCGATTTAATCGCCAATAAGACTTCTTATAGAGAAGAGATAGAAACATTTTTATTTTTTACCTCCCGGGATTTTCCCTGTAAGTATAGATTGAGGTTGTTCGGATAAAGTTTGCGACAATAAACGCAAATTCCGAATGGTTTCTTTAATATCCAGAATGAGTTCATCAATATTTCTTCGATTTTTACTCATCCAATTTTTCGCTTCAGAGGACAAATTATCCACATTTCCGGTAATTTTTTCTATATTGTTTAATATTTTTTCTAAATCATCTGCACTATTATCTGCTATGGATTGCACTCTTGCCAAAACATCTTTTACAGATTTCAAAGAGTCATGTATTGAGCCTCGATTTTCCGAGATTACGGTATTGACTTGTTCTAACACTTTTTGGGTGTCTTTCTCTATGTCCTGAATATTTTTCAAAATATCTGCAATTTGTGGCTTTTGTTCTTTGACCAGACTATTAAGTTCCTTGATAAAATCTGTTCCTTTTTCTAATGTTCCACTGATTTGCTGTGTCAATTCTGTAACTCGTGCTTTGGTTTCTTTTGTCGCTTCTGCCTTGCGGAGTTCGTCCATACCTAAAAAATCAGTCAAATCATCTAAAAGTTTCTCTACTTTTGTAATTGTACTTGAAAAATCGGGTAGTTCCACAAGGCTACCTGTTTTAGTTAAAGAGGGTATGATACTTCCATCTTCCAATTTAGGGGCATTGGCTTCACCTGTTGAAATTTCAAGATGTCGTGCTGAGGTAAGAGAAACTTGCTCTACTGTGGCGATACATTTCTGATTTAAAACAATCTCCGGGGAAACAGCCAGTTTAACACATACCTGACTTGGGTCCTCACTATCCGGATAAATATCCGTAACTTTTCCAATTTTTAGTCCGCCAAAACGCACATCGGCACCACGGTCCAAACCTAATGTATTTTTAAATTTTGTGTAATAAATTTTTGTCCCTGCATTTGGGCGATAACCACGCACCAAAAGGACAAAAGCCACAAGGACAATAACGCTAATCAGCACAAAAAAACCTGCAATAATTTCCTTTTTTGTAAATTCACTCGCTTTTGAACTCATCTTTAATCACCATATCTTTATAATTTATTTTATTATTACATATCTTCGAAAGAATCTAAAATTGCAGAAGAAGATTGATTTTCTTCCGGATTGGGTGTTCGTGTAAAAAATTGTCGCAGATAAGAATCGGTATTTAATTCCATCTCTTTCAAATCGCCAATTGCCACTATTTTTCCTGCATGTAATAAACAAACACGGTCGGCAATAATTTGGACACTTTCTAAATCGTGAGTAACCACAACGCTGGTTAGATTAAAAGTATTTTGCATCTTTCGGATAAGATGGTCCAACCCCGCTGCAACAATAGGGTCAAGACCGGAGGAAGGCTCATCATAAAATATAATTTCAGGGTCTAAAGCCATAGCTCGTGCAATACCAGCTCTTTTTTTCATTCCACCGCTTAATTGTGAAGGATAAAGATTGGAGCAACCGCCCAATCCCACAAGGTCCAATTTAATTTGTGTCATAATTTCGATAGTTGATTCTGCAAGACGGGTATGTTCCTTTAATGGTAAAGCCACATTTTCACCTACAGTCATAGAATTAAACAAAGCGGAATTTTGGAAACACATTCCTATCCGTTTACGAACCTCTATTTGTTCTTGTGTACTCATTGTAGTAATATCTTTACCAAACATTATAATCTTGCCGAAATGTGGGCGAATTAGTCCTACCAGTGTTCGCAAGAGGGTGCTTTTGCCACAGCCACTCCCTCCTAAAATAACAAAAATTTCTCCTTTTTTTACTTTAAAAGAAATATCGTCAAGAACTCTTTTCGTTCCATACTGAACAACAAGGTTCTCTACTTCAATTACATATTCATTATTATCGTTGTTCATCATTCTGTAAAGTAAAATAACGCTGTCCAGACTAAATCTACAATGATTATGGTAAAAATAGAAGTAACAACAGAAGATGTAGTCATTTTACCTACACTTTCCGCACTTCCTTCTACTTGAAATCCACGATAGATACCAACCCAACAAATAGTCAATCCAAAAAAGATACTTTTAACCATTCCTGAAAATAAATCTTTAGAAACCAGCGCACTTGCGGTCTGGTCAAAATAGGCCCAGAAATCAATTCCCAGAATACCCACCGCTACAATAAATCCCCCTGCAATCATTATCGCCATTGAGAGGACTGTAACACAGGGAACGGCAATTACCATACCTAAAAACTTCGGAACAACTAAAAATTTAACAGGGTTTAATCCCATTACCATAAGAGCATCTACCTCTTCTGACACCTTCATAGTTCCTATTTCAGCAGTAATAGCAGAACCGCTCCGTCCTGTAATAAGAATGGCGGACATTAGCGGTGCCAATTCCCGTAAGGCAGAAATGCCTACCAGATTTGCCATGAATATGGTAGCACCCCATTGCTGTAATGTATAGGCAGATTGCATCCCCATAATAATCCCCACCAGCAGAGAAATTAAACCGACTATGGGTATAGAATGGAATCCATATTCTACGAAATGTTCCACCGCACTACGCCATCGTAAGCCTCGACCCAATACGGGTTGCAAAAATAGCCAGTTCAGCGTATCCATAATTAAAACACAAACTACAAGTGCAGAATGCACGCCATTTAAAAAACTTCGACCTATACTGCCTAAAAAATATCTAATCATTCTTCATTACTTTCTGTGATTGTAAATACCGTTTCCAACCGCGACAGATTTAATACTTTCCGAACAGCATGTGAAGGAGATAGGATTTGGAATGATTTCTTTTGTTTTTTAGCCGAACGGAGTCCTTCTACCAAGGTAGCAACTCCTGAAGAATCCATATACTCTACCTGCGAGAGTTGAACAATAACGATATCTTTCGATTTATCAACGGATTCCAAAATGGCTTTTCTCAGGTTAGGAGAGGTATATAAATCTACCTGTCCAGATACTTGAATTTTATAATTTCCGTTCTTTTCTATCGTTTGAATATCCATGTACATTATTTAACCTTTCTTAAATGCTTTTCGTCGTGCCCTTAATACAAGGCAGTTTTCACCATTCTCGTTTACATGAAAAGAAACCTCATCAAAGGCTCGTTTTAATATAATAAGCCCGAGACCATGAGGTTTAAGTTTTTCTGGTGTTACATCGTTTCTTTTTTCTCTAATCAGAAAATCTTTAGGGGGACAGTTTCCACAATCTTGTAATTCAAATTCCAACCAAACCGTTCCTAACCGCGCAGACAAATGAATAATCCCCGACTTTGCCCCATGATAAGCATGCCGAATGCAATTCGTACAGGCTTCATCCAGTCCTAACACAATATCATCAATCCTTTCCTTTGAAAAATGAGCCATCTCAAGGTAATTACGCACTAAAGCCCGAACAGGTTTTAGCAGTTTCGGATGTGAACGAAAGGTAATTGTAAAATCATCATGCATGATTTAACCACCGAAATAGTAATAATGTGCAATCATCATGTGGGAGGTTAGGTGCGCTATATTTCTGAACTTTTTGTAAAATATCCTGAACCGCCTTCTCTGCATTTTCTAAATGTAAATTTTCTATGGTCTTTTTTAATCTATCAATACCAAATTCTCTGTCGGTTATTTCTTTATTCTTGTCTTCTCGTCGTGCTTCAATAATTCCATCTGTAAACAGAATAAGGGCATCTTCTTTAGACAAAATATCTTTATCTTCCTTCCATACGGTATTCGGTAACACCCCTAAGGGTGGACCTGACGGATGGAAACAGTATTCTGTTTTATGATTTCGCCACCATAAAACAGGTAGATGTCCTGCATTTACAGCCGTAACCTCACCCGTCTTTAAATTCACAACAATATAGCAAAAAGAACAAAACATCCCTTGCTGTCCATATTCAAATAAATCTTCATTGAGGGCTTTAAGCACTTCTATTGGCGATGATAATCGCTGGGCTTGAATACGAAATTCCGTAAGCAAACGAACCATAGCAAGGGAAGCCGGCATTCCTTTTCCAGAAACATCACCTACAATAAAACCTAAACGATTATCTGGAAGCAATATCACATCAAAGAAATCGCCACCCACTACCTTTGCGGGAAGTGTCTGAGCAAACATATCACAATTTTTAGGAATAGAACTCCAATTATTGAAGAGGAAGCCTTGTTGAATTGTAGCGGCTGTTTGCAGTTCCTGTTCCATTCTATATTTTTCTATCAATTCCTGATAAATTTTAACATTTTCTATCGCTAACCCGGAAGCATTCCCCACGGCTGAAGCAAGAAGTAATTCTTCTTCCGAATATCGGTTTTTATCCGATACAGTATCCATGTAAAACAATCCCAATATTTTCTCTTTGGCACGAAGAGGAACACAAATAACAGATTGAACATTTAACGAAATAATACTTACTGCCCTTTTTAAGTCTTCATTATCCATAATATCCTGATAGAGCAAACTTTGTCGCTCTTTCACTACTTTGTAAATAACGGTATTACTGATACGAACACGATTTACAGGAACAGCAACCAGATGCCCTCCTTCCCATTGATGCACTCGGGAACATTTTGGGCAGGGGAGTATTTTCCCTTCTTCATCTGTAAGTAAAATAGCCCCATGGTCTATTGGAATAACATGTGAAGTTGCTTCAATAATTTTGTTCTGTAATTCACAAAGGTCAAAATTGGTAGAAATGTCGTTTATTACCTTACATAAGGTCTCTAATAATAGAGTTGCATGTTGCTCTTTTACAGGAGAAACTGTAGACTCATCCATACTAAGGAAAGTATGGGAGACAATAGAATGTTGCTCCTCTATTTCTCCTACTCCTGAGGCTTCTGTAGGCTTACTATTTTCCTCTATTTCAAAACGGAAAAGGGTCTTTCCTATTTGAACGGTATCTCCGGAATGTAACTCACCGGATAACATTTTCTGTCCATTAATAAATGTCCCATTAGTGCTACCTAAATCCTTCCATTTGTAACTATCCTCGCTTTTGATAAGTTCAAAATGCTTACGGGATACGGCCGGGTCTTCAATGACAATATTACATTCTTTTGTTCTTCCTATGATTAAATGAGAATGAACCGGATACTTTTCTTTATCATCCTCTTTAATCAGATAGGCTTTGGGCACTGCTACTCTCCCAACTCATGTTTTATTACTTTATTTTATAATATTGTAACTCTTTTTATATTATAGAATACTTATTTTTCAATAAGAAGTTCCACTAAAAACCTCATTTTTGTGTATAAAAGAAATTTTTAGCATTGCAAAATACACCAACAGGAACCAACTTATTTTTTTCTCTATTCATTTTAACACATATAAAGTTTGCTTTTGCTCCTACGGACACACGAAAAAGTGGCATTTTTACTTTTAGTAGTTTTGCCGGAATAGAAGAGGCACATTTAAAACATTTGTCCCATGAATTCCATGTATTTTTCCGCCAGATAGGGATACAATCCAGCAAAGAGGATGCACTACCAGCAAGGTATGGAGTTCCTTTTAAGCAAAGTTCCCCATTTTTTTTAAGTTCTACTTCTGAGCCAAACTCCTTATAAACTCCTGATGACATTCCCATAAACTTAGTAGCATCGGATACAAGGATAATATTATTAGGTTTCTTACATTTAGCGATAATTTTGAGAACTGTAGGAGGGAGGTGATGTCCATCTGCAATAACTGAAACAGATAACCTATCCTCCACAAGAGAATACCATATAGGATTGTTGTGCCGATGAATATAATTTTGAATACCATTACCAATATGAGTGCAAAGAGTAGCCCCTGCTTCTACCGCATCTTGCATAAGAGAAAGACTTGCATTATGATGACCTAAAGATACACAAACTCCTCTGGATATTAAATATTTTATAAATGGAATGGCTTTTTTTGTCTCCGGTGCTAATGTAATATAAAGAATTTTACCATCCGCCAATTTATAATATTTTTCAAATTCTTGTTTGGAAGGAGGTCTTATGTATTTTTTTGCATGTGCTCCACGAGGGCCATCTTCAGGCGAAATCCATGGTCCTTCCAGATGTATTCCGGGAATAGCAAAAGATAATTCCTTATTTTTTTTCAGACTGTTCCCAATAACCTTACAAAGAAATTCTGTTTTTTCAATAGAGTTAGACACAATAGTAGGAACCCAACGAACAATACCCAAATGAAATAACTTTCTGGACAATTCTAATAAATTATCTTCGGTCAAATCTTCATCCTGAACACTAATCCCAAATCCTCCATTTACCTGTATATCAAAAAGTAATGGAGCAATTATAGTTTCTTCATCACCAACATCTATGGGGGTATCCCTTGTATTTTCTTTTATACAAGTAATAACCCCATGGGTTATAGTGCATGTTATAGGCTTTTGGCTACCAG
>DAOSUS010000033.1 GCA_035378955.1 Candidatus Hydrogenedens sp.
GGGCACATAACAACAATCAGGTCATTTTCGGTGCATCGTTGAGCATACTTTAATACTGCATAGATAGCAGTTCCACTTGAACCCCCTAACATTATCCCCTCTTCCCGAGCCAAACGACGAATTGTATGAAAAGACTCCGCATCGCTAACGCGAATCCATTCATCAACCACATGTGCGTTCAAGGTATGCGGAACAAAATCTTCTCCAATACCTTCTACCTTCCATGATTTAGGAGAATCCCCACTTAATACAGAACCTTCAATATCTGCACCGATGATACGCACATTGGGTTTTTTTTCTTTCAGATATTTTCCAACCCCGCTAATAGTTCCGCCTGTGCCGGCACCTGCCACAAATGCCGTGATTTTCCCTTCCATTTGTTCCCAGATTTCAGGTCCTGTGGTGCGATAGTGCATTTCAGGATTGGCTAAATTCTGAAATTGGTTGGGACGCCACGCCCCGGGTATTTCGCGGGCTAAACGGTCTGCAACACCATTATAACTTTGCGGTGAATCGGGTGGAACACTTGTTGGTGTTATTACGACTTCCGCTCCATAAGCACGCAATAAACGAACTTTATCCGAACTCATCTTATCCGGCATAACACAAATACAGCGATACCCTTTCACACTTGCCACAAGAGCCAGACCCAGCCCTGTATTCCCGGCTGTTGCTTCAATAATAGTTCCACCGGGTTTAAGCAGTCCCTTTTCTTCCGCATCCTTAATCATTGCCAGAGCGATACGGTCCTTCACACTTCCTCCAGGATTAAAGTACTCAATTTTTAAATATATCTTCGGTTTTAGGTCTTTACTAATTTTGTTCAATCGAACCAGAGGCGTGTTTCCGACAGTTTCGAGTATATTATTGCACGCAGGACGAAAGAATAAAGCCATAACCATTCTCCTTGATAATTTTTATATTTAAGGTTAAACATAAAACAAAAGAATGGATATTCTTATTTCATTAAATAGATAAATTTGTTATTTCAAAAAGAATATCTGTGTTCCCATAAAAAAATAGGATAAACAAGAAAGTTAAAACAGAAGAGAGGAAGAAAAATAATAGATTTAAGATGTCTTTAATAGAGAGGGTTTACAATCTATAAATCCAATAATAAAATCTTTGTAATTATAGTAGGGCGAATAAATTATATTCGCCCTACTCTTTACTTTTGTATATTTTTCATATTAGAAGAAAATACCAACGACCTGAGCTACACCTGCATTAACAGGGGCTTTACTTGCACCCGTAGGATTGGCGATGTCTTCCGCAATATAACGAATAAATTCAACATGACCGTCTAAGTATAAGACATTCGAACCGCCAGGTATATGATTAAATCCTGCGGGATTCGTCGCAACATGGTCAAACATAATCCAGACGGAACTTTGAGCCTGTGCTGATGCGGCTGGATTATTAATATCTGTGATAAGAAACCGCTCAATACCTTCCCTTAGCCTATATACAGTAGAACCACCTCCATTGCCATTTCCGGCGTTAACGGGAATATCTTTGTCTACATAATCAGGCCAGGAAGATGGATTGGTATATACAGGGACCAAGGCATTTAATGCTAATTGAACTAACTGTGCTGGACCGGTAATAGGATTGGGTAATAACGGAGGTAATGCTGGAAAAGTAATCGGATTGTCCGTTGTTTCTGCGCGGTCAATTACCCAACCGAGATATGCATAGCTTTCGTCAACAGCGGCTGCACCGTAATTAGCATCAGTGCATAGCCAACCAAATGTATTTTCTCCTGTTTCATCATTCGTAACATCTTTAATACTACTCTGAGCATCAGACGGACAGAAACAAATAGCAGGGTCTGTCAGGTATTCCGGGTAAATGGTAGTGGGGTCTGGTCCCATAGCAATAAATAAACTACCGCTGTAAGTGGATAAAGAAGGATTTGAAGTATCGCAGTCCCGAAAAATTGCCTGAGTTCCATCTCTTACTAAAATACGGGGAAACCTTTCGCCTTTTGATTCTCCCGAATACATTTTAAACACCAATCCCCATTGTTTTAGGTTGTTCTGGCAACTACTTCTGCGTGCCGCTTCTCTTGCTCGAGCAAGGGCTGGTAATAGGATTGCGGCAAGAATACCAATGATTGCAATGACGACGAGCAGTTCGATGAGAGTAAAACCTTTCTTCATAAAATATCTCCTTATTTAAAGTTATAGTAAATAATGTGAATATCCTACAAAATGATTATATGAATATAATTTATTATAAATCAATATTATTTTAATAAAAATATAATATTAATAAATTGTTTTTATTTATATACTCATTCATAAATAAAATTTTTTATTTCTTATTATTATAAATTTGAATTTTTGTTGCTTTTATTTATTAATTATCGTAAGTAATACTGTTTCGTTTTATTCAAAACTATATATCATTGTGTTCGTGGGGAGAATAAAATTAATGTATTGTGTAAGTTAGTCGTTAGAAAAGGAATAATGGATGAAATCCATTTATAGGTTTTCCTTGTATTAATATTATGTGGAGAATACAGCTATAAAACAGGGAATAAAAAATATTTGAGGTATGTTTCTATTTTGAAAATGAAAACATAAAAAACAAACAAGGAGAATACACTATGAAGTCCCAAGTTCGATGTAAACAAAATCAACCATTTAAGGCAAAACTAATTGCTACTTTTGTACTGTTTTTTGCAGTGGCAATTGTTCTTTCCTCAATTACTTTTGCGGAAGAACAGAAGAATGAACAGAAATCAAGTTGTCCTTATATGAAGGCAACATCGGGTTGTTGTTCTACGGAAAAGTCGTGTGCAGAGAAAAAAGACGCATCAAAAGAATGTTGTAAAAGCACGGGAGACTTAAAATCGGGTAAAGCTGCATGTGATAGTAAACCTTCTGGCGATGGAAAAAGTTGTGAAAAGAAGAATGTAAGTTCTAATGCCCAATGTGGTGATTGCAAATGCTGTTCTGCCTGTAATTGCACAGGTCAAAAGCAAGCGAAAACAGCTTGTTCCTGTGGAGATAATTGCAAATGTTGTGCCTCCTGCTGTATAAACAAAGCATAGATATAACCCCAAACTAACAACCCTCACATACCTACTATACCTCCTATATTAGTTGGGATTAATCACTATCAAGATGGTGGTTAATCCCACTGCTTTTTAATAAATGCCATATATTCCTTAACTTATCCAAAATCATCTTTTGCCTTTCAAAATCCCCCTCTATATTTTCAAAATTTATCTCCTGAAATTCCGATAGGTTAAGTTGCTTTACCAACTTTTCAAGGGTATGGAACAGATTTTTCGGCTTATAAGCGAAGTCTCTTAAATGATGTAATAATTTAAGAGTTTTTAAGCCATCGAACCATTCATGTAAATGGAATTGTAGTGATTTCTTATTTTGATTTTGTTGGAATATCTTTTTTGTTTTTTGTATCCAGTAATTGGTAACAAGGAAATGGGCTAATTCCGAATGAATTTTTTCTGCTTGTAATAACATAAATTCAGGATTTTCTTCTGGATTATCAATACACTGTATCCACTTTTTTAATATATCGAAACATTCAAACGGATATGTAAGGTATTTTGTTTCCGGCTGGTTTAAGTATTGTTTTAATTTAGCACCCGTCCCGAAAGGAACACGGTCCGAAAGTCGTGCAGAAGGATAAACCGTTGCAGTTGTTAATCTTTTTATTTCCCCAAGGCGTGCCACCTTTTGCAAGAAATAGAAATCTTCGCCTGCTATCCGTGTATTCATACCTCCACAATTCACATAAAGAGGGACAGAAACGCCAATCGTTGAGCCAATGGGTAAAAAAGTATATGGTGAATTGGCATAATGCAGACCTAATTCATAGCAACGAAGAAAGATTTCATAAGCAAGCATACATTGTCCGTACAAAGTATTTTCTATAGGATGTTCGGAATACATAATACCTGCTGAATAAGGATTCGTCATGAAGAAATAGTTCCACTCATTCAGGTAATTTTGGGATACTTCGCAATCAGCATCCAGCCAGATAAGTCCTCCTTCCGTTTTTCCCTGTTGAAACAAAGTATAAAGTCCCCAATCCAGACCAATTTTTCGAGCCAATCCTACTCCGTGTTCCGCAGGAAATTCATAGCCCGGAGAAGAAGCATCAACAATGCCCATGGGGAAAGGAAATTCTTTTTCATGCATATAAGTTCTTAGCAGTTCCAGAGTGTTTTGATTGTTCTCTATATGTTCAGGCGGGGTTATCGTTTCATTGCGATTATTTACTACAATTATAACTAATGTTTTTTCACAGATAGATATATCATTTTGGGAAAGAGAATGAAGAAGATTTCGAATATTATGAAATTCATTATAAGCAGGGATAACAACAACCTGTTCTATTTTATCGCAGTTTGACAAATCCAATTGCCAAGGAGAGAGAGTTGCCCTTTTGTTTAAATAATCAATGATATTCTCTTTCATAACAATTCTTTAATCTTTTTTTTAGCAAAATTAAAATTTCCGCCTTCTATTCGGTAAATCTCATATCCTTTCCGTTCCAAACGACGGAACCATATTTCCTGTTTCCTTGCGAATTCCCAGATAGCCGACCGTAATTTTTGGAACATATCATTTTTATTTTTAATTTCTCCCTGTAAATATAAAAGCACATAACGATACTCAAGCCCTAACTGGAAAAGTCGTTCGTTAGAAATTCCTTCATTTCTTAACCGTTCCACTTCCTCAATAAGACCCTGTTGTATTCTTTGTTTGAGGCGTTCCCCGATTCTAATCTTTAACTGTTCTCGTTCGTAGTGAATATAAAAAATAATCGCATTTAAGGGAGGGACGGTAATAGTTTCTTCTCCATTTTTCTCTGCAAGTGCTATTTCAATGGCTCGTATAAGTCGTTCCTTTTTCAGCAAGTCAGTAGTATTGTGTAGTTTTGGTTTTAGTTCAAGCAATTTTTTCTGTAACTCTTCTATGGGCAATTGATATAATTCTGTTCTCAATGCTTCATTAGTAGGAGCCTTTGCAAGCGAAAAACCTTCAATGAGAGCAAAAAGATAAAGTCCTGTGCCACCCACTATAATTGGCAATTTGTTTTTTGATATTACCTCCTCATACGCAAGAGAAAAATATTTTAGGTAATCAAACAAACTGAACTCATAGGTAACTGGGACAATGTCAATTAAATGATAAGGAATAGGTGGAGAAACGCTGGAATATTCTTCGAGGTCTTTTCCTGTTCCTATGTCCAGCCCGATATATACCTGACGGGAGTCTGCGGATAATATCTCACCATTAAAAGTATGGGCAATTTTCACTCCCAAACTTGTTTTTCCAGAAGTCGTAGGACCTAATATGATAATGCTTTTCGGTTTTGTTTGATTCATTCTGTTTGCCTATTTTTCATAAACATTTTTAAATAGTTTCGGTTAAAATTTGTTTAATGTTTTATTATACATATACAATTTAATAAGAGTAACATAAAAATCAAATAAAAAGGATTCATCTATGAAAAAGAGGGATATTGGTATTTTTTTATTTGCATGCTCTTTTCTAATTTGTTCTTCATTTCCAGCGATGAGTGATTCTGCAGAAACAATATTTCTTCCACCGGTACCAGGTTCTCTACAAAAGAATATGGGAGCGGAAGCTAAAATAGGAAGTGTGCCTGTATCTATGTTGCTATCTCAGCCCTATCCTACCTATACCTATACAGGTATGACCGGTAAAAAATCATTGTTAAAGCAGGAAGCAGAAGGGAAACAGCCATTGCGTATAGCCGTAGAGGAAAAAGTGGATATTGAAGGGAGATTGGTTTTTAACAATCCTCAATTGTATTCCGATGGTAATTATTATGCCGTAGGAGAGTTTCGGGTAGAAGAAGCAGAAGGAATACGACTTATAATTGATACTTCAAAATTATCGGCAGATGATAAAATATGGCTGGTTATTCCAAATCTATTTATTGTTTATGGTCCCTATCCGAAAAAAGAAGATGTATTGTCCGAGACATGGCTACCTTCCGTTGCAGGGGAAAGTGCTATCCTCGTTTTGCAAACAAAAAAAGATACATTGCCTGAATTAAAGATTGTTGCTTTCCAATTTTATTATATTTCTTCAAAAGATATAGCAAAGGCGTTACCCTGTCCTTTGCCCGTTCCATGTGTAGATAATACGGAATACCAGAAAATTACAACGGCTGTGGGAAGAATAGATATACCGGTGAATAACGGAACTATCCTTTGCACAGGAACACTTTTAAATGTCCCCGACACTTCTGAATTAGAACCCTACTTTATCACCGCACATCATTGCTTTGAGGAAACAGGTATCCGCTGGGACTATATTGAAGTAATATGGGATTTCCGTGTTGCAAATTGCGAAGATTATGAAGAACCCAATGAAAATGCCTGCCCACGAACTCTTGGTGCGCAAAATCTTGCAGAAAGTTTATGTCTGGATGGACAATTTATCAAACTTAAAGAGGAAGTACCCATAGGTGAATATGGCAGGGCTTATGCAGGTTGGAGTTCTGAACAATTAAGTTCAGGTATGTCGGTTTACGGGGCACATCATCCGCAAGGAACATCCTTAAAAGCAGCTATTGGAAATATTAAGAGAACAGAAGTGGACAGCTGTATGGATTCTTTATGTATGAATTTAAGGTATTACACTATTGAAGTATTGTGGAGAGAAGGAATTACATCACAGGGTTCCAGTGGTTCGGGGCTTTTCTGTCAGGATTTTGGGTATAAATTGATAGGTATGCTAAGTAATGGTCCAACTCATAGTTGTACAGACCGTTCCGGAAATTATGATTATTTTGCATCGTTTCGACATTTTTATCCTCTAATTCGTTGTTATTTAAAGCCCGGCACGGATTGTGAATCCAAGGCAGATTGCGACAGGTTTTGCTTCTTTAAATACATGCTAACACCCAATTCTCAGGAATTACAGTTTTTCCATGATGTTCGCTCCTGGTTAATGAAACAGGGAGACTGGGGTAAAGAATTAATACGGTTTTATTACAAACAATCACCCACATGGATACAAGAGACAACCCGCAATCCTTTACTTCAATCTACCATGAAAACAATTCTAAAAGGGGAATAAACACAGGTGATAGTTTAGAATTCGTCAGACATATCCTGAAGAATTCAATCTGTTAAATGAAACTTAACAACGCATAAGCAGTCTATTATGTGTTAAAATACTCTCATTAATTTATAATAAATATGCAGGAATTCATATTTATTATTTTTCGTTTTAAAAGATAAAGATAAAATTAACTCTCCGGAGGCTTTTTTATGAGAAAACTTAAAAAGATATTATTAGCTATCCTCATTCTTATAATTCTTTTAGTAGGTGCTTTCCTGCTTATTATTGGTCCATGGCCTGTTTACAGAAATACAGACTTTAAATCGGCTAAGTATTATCAAAAGACATTAACTGAATTAAAGAAAGCTTCAAAAAATATTCATCTTTCTGAAACTCCTGGACCGTTGAAAGCCGGCTGGGCTACACAAATTATCACTCCCCCTATCGGAACACCGTTGGGTGGTTATTCAGACAGAAAAGGGAAACCTTCTACAGGGGTTCATGATGAACTATACGCTAAAGCCATAGCAATAAGTGATGGACAGGATACCGTTGTAATTATTGGCACGGATTTACTTCTTGTCCCGCCAAATGTTGCAGAAAAAGTCCGTCGAGAAGTCGGGGAAAAAATACATTTAACACCGGAACAACTTTATTTTACGGCAAGTCATACGCATTGTGGTCCTGGGGCATGGGCACCCGGCGTTGCAGGTAAAATTACCGGCGGTAAGTATAATCCTAAAATTGTAGACCATCTTGCGAAGAATATTGCCGAAGCTATTATTAACGCATATAACAAAATGGAACCTGCAAAGATAGCTTCAAGTAAGGTTGATGGAAGTAATTATATTCGGAATAGAACACGAGAAGAACCTGTGGATACAGACTTGAATTTTATGTTGATTGAGCAAAATAGCGGAAACAAATGTTATGTTGTTCGTTTTTCAGCCCATCCAACTAACTACGATGGTGATATGATGGAGTTTAGTGCGGAATATCCGGGTGCATTACAGCGGTTTATTGAGCATCAACCTAAAACAACTGCTATTTACTTAGGAGGGGCATTAGGTTCCAGCGGTCCTAAGGCTCCAAATGCTCCAGATGCGGAATCGCGAGTGCTGGCTATGGGAAACGAATTGGGGCAATTGGTCCTTGACAATTCACAAAACTTAACTTTCAAAGAACAGGTAGAGGTGGCTTCTTTTGCATTTTTGGTTTATATGCCATCATTTCAAGTTCGTCCTGTAAGCCCTAAATGGCGACTTTCACCTCTTGCGGGCAAAATTATGGGGGTGCCTCCTTATGGCTGGTTGCAGGCATGCAGAATTGGAGATATATTCATGATTGGCTTGCCTTTTGATTTTAGTAGTGAAATAAGTCGGGCATGGAAATTATCCATGTCAACCATGGATATAGACCTGTGGACTACAAGTTTTTCTGCTGCATATTGCGGTTATCTTTCGCCAGACCGATATTACTGGAAGGAACCATTAAATTATGAAACAGGACTAATGAGTTGGTTTGGACCTTCCTGTGAAGCATATTTTACAGATTTGTTTCATCAGAGTTTGCAATGTTTGTTCCCCAATATTAAACAAGCATCTTTATAATTAAAGTATTCTATGAGTCAGGACCCCCTATTCGAACAGGGTCAACCTGTTGAAAAAAAAGAACCGTCCTCTACGGAAAGTCCCCTTCTGGAAGAAGTTCAATCCAATGTGGATGGGGATAATCATCCACAACCTTCTCCCAATCCTCAACCTGAAAAAGGGCAAGAGCCATCGTATCGGCGCGTAGATATCCTATCTCGCTGGTTTTTTTTGGGAATGCTTTGTCTTGTATTAATTGGACACTGGGAAGATAAACACTTTCAAAAGAAACCCTGGTCCCGCGGAATTATTGTCTGGAATGATGAAATAGTTAAAGAGATATTAAATAAAATTCCGGATAAAACTAATTTTAAGAGGCTTCTTGTTATTCCTGATGCACAGGTACCACACCCTAAAAATGAACTTTTTGTAGAACTATTGAAACAGATAGAACTTGGGAAGGGAGAAAATATTCCTTTGCTTACTTATCCCGTTTTTGTCTGGATGGATAGCATTAATGATTTTTTGCCTATGTTATCTTCAGGTAGGTTGCCTGAACCCGGAAAGTATGAAGCATTAGCCGGGGACTTAAGTCCCACAGAGCCTTTTCAAATCGGAGATACTACTTATAATATTGTAGGGACTTTATCGCGTGATTTTTCTCCATTCGTAGGAGCTTATGTTATATCTTCAGAAAATCTTAATAATATACCCAGCACGATTGTTCCTGGGTTCGCATTTCCAGAGGCCGAATCGTTGTTTTCAAAATTAGATGGAGAAATGAACAGCCATTTGAAAGATATAGATTATACAGAAGGTATTTCTGGATTACAGGCACGAACATCTGACCTGTTTTCCATCGGAATATCTATAAGCCTTTTAATAATTTGTATTGCATTGAAAGAAATTTTCAGGATGTTCTATCTGCGATTAGCAAATCCCCCAACCCGTGTGATTGGACCTTTATTTAGCGAAATACAACAACGGGACAAACTATTCCGTTTTATCAATACCTTTTTTTATGCTGTTTTCTTTATCAATCTTTTCACAGCATTGTATCAACCCGAAACACATCGATTAATTATATATTATATTACGCATGTTTTCTCTGAAGGGGATTTGCAGTATATCGGGGAAGCGTATAAACAGGGAGATATTCTCCGTGCTGCTATAACAACATTTCATAATAATTTCTGGGTTCAGACCTTTTTACTTACTTTTTTAATCTCCATCCCTCCCTTTATGTTAGGGGTATTTAAAAGTCTCATTAGTTTTGCATTTGCAGGTTATGCTATGTCACCAATATGGGCTGGAACTGCAGTTCGCCTTACTTTCCATTCTATTACCATTGTTCTGGAGTTAGAAGCCTATATTTTGGCGGTATTTGCCGTGGTTCTGTGGACATATTACTTCTGGAACGCAGTATTTACAAGAAAGCAATTTCGACAGAAAATTTATAATGGCTTTAAGGTCATTATTTCCGCTATTGTTGTTACGGGATGTATTCTTGCCATCGCTGCACTCTACGAATCTATCACCATTATATTATTCTCTTCGTATTAATAAAATTAGCAACGATATAAAGCCGCAGTATTAAAAATTCACAGTTATCTGCGAATAAATCCAGAGAAAAAAGGTGGATAAAAAGATTGTTACCTTTCTATGTCTTTATACCATAAGTGTTTATACTACAAGTGAATTTATGGTATGATACTTGCTATCTATAATTTAAAATGCCAAATATTAATAATAATGATATAATATATTATTAACACATGATTTATTTAGTAAAAGTATGTTAAAATAATACTTTTTGATATAAAGAAATTTGTTTTGTTAAAATGTTATATAATATTGCTATATCATTTTTTTTCAATAAATTATGCACTAATATTTTGAACCTTAAATTAAGAAGGAATATGTTATGTTAAAATCTCTTCGTCTCTCAACAAAGCTCTTTTTGTCTTTTGGACTTATCGTCCTTATTTTGGTTCTTGTTTCCGGTGCAGGATGGTATGGATTGAGTAAAATTTACGGGAGTATGTCCCTTTCCAATCAGGCACATGAAGTGTATAAACAGGTTGATAAATTAGGAAAACTTCGTAGAGATTTTTCCTATCTTGCCCAGACGGGACAGGCGTTTGTAGCGGAGGGAGATAAAAAGACAGTAGATGAGCAGGTACGTGATGCACAAAAAGAATTGGTTTCGATGATAGAACAGCTCCAGCAGACAAAAGGTATTTCCACAGAGATGAATCAACAAATGGAAACAGCACAAAAGTTTGCAGGTGACTACCTAACAGTCTTTGAAGAATTGGTTAGCGCAATGAAACAAAAGAATGATGTCTTTTCTGTCTGGAAAGATTTGGGGTGGAAAATAACAGAAGGTATCGGTAAAGCCGGTGAACAGGTAATAAAACCTGCATTAACTAAGGCATTAAGTAATCAGGACCTTGCAAGTTATCAGAAATGGTCTGAAATTCAAATGGGATTAGACCAGAAGATTATAGAACCCTATTTCTTACTGCGTGTAACCGCACTTTATTTAAGGGCTTATCAGGGCGATAAAGAATGGGAGGGGTTCCAGAAACAAGCCCAGACCTTAAAGCAATCCTTCGAGGAATGGAAAAAGATGGTTCAGGATATTCCTGAATTGGTGGCGATTGTATCCGAATTAGAAAAGAATTTTAATGATTATCTGGCTCAAGGGGATAAATTTTATCAAGGGATACTCACAGATAGAAAAGCAACACAGAACTTAATAGTATGTGCCGATAATCTTGTAAAACAGATTACAACGTTTACAAATGACATTGAGCAGAATACTCAAACCATTATGAATTCGGTTCGTCTTATGGTTTTAGTTTTCTCCATAGTGGGAATTATTTTGGGAATAATTCTTGCCTTGCTGGTAACATGGGCTATAACAAAGCCATTAAATACGGTTATCACAAACCTAACCGATGGTTCCAAGCAGGTAAATCAAGCATCGGGTCAGGTTGCTGCATCCAGTCAGGCAATGGCAGAAGGAGCCACAGAACAGGCGTCCAGTCTGGAAGAAACTTCTGCATCTCTGGAAGAAATGTCTTCGATGACCAAACAAAATGCGGATAATGCCTGACAGGCAAATAATACCGCGATGGAAGCCCAGCAGGCTGCGGAACATGGACGCGAAATTATGGTGAAGATGTCAAAGGCTATACAGCAAATAAAAACTTCGTCTGATGAAACGGCAAAGATTATTAAGACTATTGATGAGATTGCCTTCCAGACAAATTTGCTTGCCTTGAATGCAGCCGTTGAAGCGGCTCGTGCTGGTGAAGCAGGAAAAGGATTTGCCGTTGTCGCAGAAGAAGTCCGTAGACTTGCCCAACGCAGTGCAGAAGCGGCAAAAACAACAGCTCAATTAATTGAAGAATCGCAGAAGCATGCTGAGGAAGGTGTAGAGGTTAGTCAGGAAGTTGCTGATGTTTTAGAAAAGATTACACAAAATGTTGAAAAAGTGGCAACACTGATTGGTGAAGTTACAGCGGCAAGTAATGAACAGGCTCAAGGTATTGAGCAGATTAATCAAGCCGTAGGACAGATGAATCAGGTGATTCAGTCGAATGCGGCAAATTCTGAAGAAGCAGCCGCAGCCAGTGAAGAATTATCCGCTCAAGCAGAAGAATTAAATCGGATGGTAGATGTTTTGCGTAGTATATTGGAAGGAGAAAAAAAAGGAGGTGAGGTCAAACAAAATGTGGCTTTACCGGCAACAAAACCTGTTCGGAAACCTACGGTGAGTAAGGGTTTACCACCGTCTGCTTCTAAAGGAAAAGACATGAGAGAACGCAGAAAGACAACACCTACGGCGTTACCGCATCATACTAATAATGCAGATGTAGTATCTCCGGAACAGGTAATACCTTTAGATGATGACGACTTGAAAGAGTTTTAAGAATAAAGAGGGCGTATTAGGAATAATACGCCCTCTGTTTTTTTATGTTAGACATGTCAATCCTGTCCAGCAGGTTTGATAAAAATGCGATTTATTTTTCTGGAACGACCTGACGGAAATTAGGTTCTGCTTTTGTTTCTCCTTGACCACTCGCCCAGAGGATATTTGCTTTTAACAATTCTTGATATTCTTTGCTATCCCATACATCCTCTCGATGTCCTAAGCCATTATAAACTACCCGCCCTTTACCATTCACAGAACACCAGACAATTGGATAATTCGGTATGTTATATATTTCTTGCTTTTCCCGTTCTGCTCCCGGATTTAGCAATACAAGTACATGCATTGTATCTTTATTAAAATTTTTCATAATATACCATTCTTCTTCTGTTTCCCACCCATCAGGAAAGTTTCCTAAAGCGGGATGCCCTTTGCTCACAATTTCCAATTTCCCTTTGAATTGTTTGCCATGTTTTAAAAACTCTCCACCTAACATTTTTACATATTCACTTACTTTATCCCCTTCGGAATGAAAACTATCATTCGCAGGATGAATGCCCACAAAACCTCCTCCGTTTTGTATCCATTGAATTAATTCTTGTTCCCCTTCAGGTTTCATAGGAGCTTGCCCATCGGTGCCGGCTTGTCTCAAATCGCCTGAAGTATAAAATATGACCACATTGTAATTCTTCAAATTTTCCGCATTGATTTTCGAAGCGTCTTTTGTGCATTCTACCTGCCAACCATTTTTATTTCCCAATTCCACAAGGATTTTTTCGGAATAAGATAGTTGGTTACCTTCTCTTTTCACAACGCTATGCTCAAAGCCTGAAGATTTAGTCAGGTATAAAATTTTTAATGGTTCTGCATACAAGTTCGCAGAAAGTAACATTGTTAAAACCACTGCACTAATCAATAATGTTTTCATATCTTGGCTCCTTTTAACCTATTTTTGATGATTGTTGAATTTACAAACTTTCTTTTTCTTATTACTTATTATCACTACGAACAGGTCAACAAAATCAAATGGCTTTTTTCCTTTTTTATTCGGGTTATTAAAAAATGCAACCAAGTCTTGATAGTCTTCTTGATGTTTTTGTTCCTCCTCCCAGATTTTCGCTAAATAGTCTGTATATACAATCCCATCACGATGTTTGGGACAACCCACATCCTTGTGTAATGAAAAAGAATGAACTTTTCCAGTTCGGGTTTGTCTTAATTTAAATGGAAATAATCGGCACAATAAGGGTCTATGCTCATATATCTTACAAATTCCCTTTTTGCTATCTCGAAAGAAACAACCTTTCTTCGTTCTTTTTAGGGTCATTAAATATTTCTTATTGCCAATCTTTAACCAGGTTGGGTCTGATTTATTAACCCCCTGAATTTCTTCAGGTTCGATGAAACTCAAAAACTTTTTTGGGGGAATATGTGTTGCCTGAACAATACGGCATATATCATAAGGAGTAGGACAACAGATTACATCGGTACAGCAATGACCACAATGATGACAGCGGAAACGAACAAATTTCTTTCCCATAAATTGAAATTATATCCTGAATTTCGTTATTGTGTTATAGTGAATCAAAACAGGAGAACTCTATGACATTTGAATCATTAATTGTTTATTTAGTTGAATCACTGATGAATATTTTGTATTTTATTTTTGTTATTCTGGATACATTCCTTGCTATATCAGAATAATAAAAAATAAAATATTTGATAAAATCTTAACATATTTGTAATTTTTAAGGTATAATTTAAATAAATATAACTCAAATTTAGGAACGAAGTTTATGGATTTTTTATTGGTTCTCGACGCTATATTGCAAATAATCAACATTATCGAGGCTTTATTCCGTCTTGCTGGACTTTTTGGTTCAGGGGCATAATTACTCCTGCGATTCCAACCAGCGTGTTGCTTCAATAGCCGCCATGCAACCACTACCTGCGGCTGTTATTGCCTGCCGATAATAGGAATCCTGAACATCACCGCATGCAAATATACCTTCTATATTGGTTGCGGTTCTATTCGGTTTTGTAATGATATATCCCTGTTCGTCTAAATGGAGAACGCCCTTGAATAAATCTGTATTGGGCTTATGTCCAATAGCACAGAAATAACCAGAACACGGGATTTCCCGTATTTCTCCTGTTTGCACATTTTTCAAAAGGACGCCTGTAACTCCATCCTTGTCATTCCCTAAAATATCTTCGACTACGGAATTCCATTCTACAATAATTTTCGGATGGGCAAGAACACGGTCTGACATAATTTTACTGGCACGGAACTTATCTCTGCGATGGACGACATGCACTTGTGATGCAAATCGCGATAAGAACAGGGCTTCCTCCATAGCACTATCGCCACCTCCTACTACAACTACGGGCTTGTTTCGAAAACGAGGTAACGCTCCATCACAAGTAGCACATGCAGATACACCCCGATTAAGAAATTTCTGTTCTGCAGGCAATCCTAAATATCGGGCACTGGCACCTGTAGCAATAATAATAGATTTCGTTTCTATTTTTTCATTACCTGCAAATACTATAAAGGGATATGTATTCAAATCAACTGCTGTCGCTGTTTTATACTCAAATCGTGCCCCGAACCGTTCTGCTTGTTTTTTCAAGTCTGCCATTAGTTGTTGCCCGGATACTCCTTCGGGATAGCCTGGAAAGTTTTCGACTTCGGTTGTGGTCATTAATTGTCCGCCGGGCAGAATTTCTCCACTGGGTTCACCCTCTAACACAAGTGGGTTTAAATTAGCACGGGCTGTATATAATCCTGCGGTGCAACCTGCAGGACCACCACCTAAAATGACAACATTTTCCATACAAAAGGACTCCCTTCTCATGTAAATTCATATATAAAACAAAAATTCGTTTTGCAATATTTCCTGTTCGTTTACACGGCTAATGGTCTGTATTTTCTTCCACCGCCGGCTTGGATTTTACGCACTTCGGAAATATTATCCACCACCTTCTTCACGGCTTCGGCTACCTGGTCCATCACCGCACGCGGATTCATCAGCATAACATGGTGAACAACAATACCACTGCGGGTATGAGCATTTGTGCATACAGGTAATTTGAAGCGTTTGGGATCAATGGCTTTCCAGTATTCATCATTTAATTTGTGGCGTTTTTTGGTAAGAGGTTTATACAGCCCACAGGCGTTTAGTGGTTCATACGGAGGTTCAAAGGCATCTCCAACGCTTAATTCCGCATTGAGTGCCGCACAGAACTGGGCATTTGTTACCTTTAATTCTTCGGTGTCAATTCGGAATGCAAAATTGAAATAACTTTGCTGGGTAATTTGTGGTCTTCGTATCATCGGCTTGATGCCTGGTATTTTAGCAAGAAGTGAATTTAAGTAGATGGCATTTGCATCGCGGAATTTTACTTGCTTATCCAATCGTGATAGACCTCCTAATAATATAGCAGCCTGCCATTCTGTAAGGCGGTAATTCCCTGATTGCAAAGTTTTATCCATACCCACAGGTTTCTTTAATCCAAAAACAGCAGGAGACGCAGGATAAGGTCTTCCACAATTTCTTAAACTGTAAATCTTATAGAAAACATCTTTAGTCTTACACATATTAAAACCCCCTTCTCCGCAGGATAGCACTTTCGATTCTTGAAAACTCCATGAACTCACATCGCCAATAGAACCGACCCCTTTCCCTTTCCAGAAAGTCCCATGCTGATGGGCACAATCTTCAATCAGGAACAATTTATGCTTTTTGCAAATTTTCTGCAAACGGTCTAAATCTGTTGTTGACCCATAGAGATGAACCACAATAACGGCTTTTGTTTTTGGTGTTATGTTGGCCTCGAGTGCGTCCAAATCCAGACACCATGAATCAGGTTCAATATCAGTTAATACAGGTACAGCATTAACATCTAAACACGCCGCCGCAGTGGCCTGCCAGGTCATTCCCGGAACGATTACTTCATCGTAGGCACCGATACCTAATGCTTCCAGTGCTAATTGGATGCCCACGGTTCCGTTAGCACAACAAAGGCCATAATTGGCACCTTGATATTTGGTAAATGCTTCCGCAAATTTCCATTCATATTCACCGTCAAAAGACCACCGATTAGAAAGTGTTATTTTCTTTACCAGTTCTGCATCTTTTTTGTCACTGATAGGCCAGGTTGCCAATTTCTGATTTTTCGAACGAACAGGTTTACCACCAAAAATCGCTAATTTTGACATAGATTGCACTCCTTATTATTTTTAGTTTTTACTTAATTTCCGAAACAACTATAAAATATCTAAAAAGCATAACATTTTAGAACAAAATATTTCCATTTCGACTTACAAAAAAAGTATTCTATCCTATTGTTCCACTTTGGCAATAAACCAAAATGAATAAGTAGATTCTATGTTACGACTGCGTTCAGAAATGGGGGTCAAAGTCACTTTGCATAACTCGGAAAATCCTGAGTGTCGATAGGGCAAAGTAAAACGCGGACCGGATTGTAATGGGGAACGGATTTCATCATCGAAATGAATTTGTTGTTTTAGTTCTTGAACCGTTGCTGGCAAAAAGATAATATTATCAGAATAAGGCTCTCCATGAAACATGGGATTTTCCATAGCATTGACACCTACAAGCCATGGTCCAATAAACAAGGCTACCTTTTGGGGTGTTGATAACTGGTCTATTGTAATCTCTTTATTTTCAGAATTTAATATCTTTACTTTAGGCTGAATTTTTAAGGTAATTCTATCTCCTTTTGCCCACACGCGCTTTATAGATATGGCACCCGGGTCGGAACTGGTTAATTCAGGCTTTTCGTTAATGATAACTTCTATAGTTTCTGCCCAGGACGGATGACGAATAACAAGTGTACATTCATTTTCAGACACGGTGAGCCAATCAATATGATAATTAAAAGTGCCACCCTGTCCACCTGTGCGGTGTGTTTTAATAGCGAGATTTTCCGCATAGTATTCACCACTGAGGAAAAAGTTAATTCGTATTTTCCCAGGAGCAGGACTATTGACCACATATTGCTTTAGGTCATGCATGGCCCGCAATCCATGCATAGAGCAACACCACCAGGCACGACCGGGACCCGGTGAAGATACATAGCCCCAACCATCAAAGGTATGATGTCCAAAATCGCCTGTCTCGAATTGATTGGCAAAGAGACTATTGAAAAGACAGCGTTCCGCATATTCTAAATATTTTTCATTATCGGTGGCTCTCCACAATTGTAAGCACCAACGGAAGAAGTCTGCTTCAGAACAGCCTTCGTCCCGTGGGTAAGTTTTATCGAAATATTCTGCAACGCCACCGTTGGTTTGTATCCATCCTTCTTCAACTAATTGTGCAAATCGTTTTTCATTTCTTGCAAGAATGCCTGCATCGTGGGTTGTTTCCCATATTAACATGTCTCCGCGTAAGGTGGTAATATAACCATGGGAATGTTGTTTTAACGGGTCTTGTAATAAGGGCTCCATTTTCGTTGCGATTTCACGATATTTTGTCTCTCCGGAAGCACGGGCTAACAATTCAAGACCTTCACTCCATTGGGTAAAACAGATAAAACCATTGGCAGCCTGATGAACCAATCGCTGGATAACTTCTGGCTGGGAACATTCATCAAAGATTTTAATGAAGAAATCGCCCATCTTTTTGCATGTGTCTAATATAACAGGGTCCTTTTTCTCCTGATAGTAACTTACTAATCCGACAAGAAGTCTACCATTACCCCAGAGTAAAGCCATGTGTTCTCGACCTATCTGGTCCTTAGTAAAAACAAGTTCTGGATAACCAAATCGCCCATCTTCTCTTTGACATAGAAGAATTTCATGAGCGATACGGTCTGCCCATACTTTATAATAGTTGTTTCGTGGTTCTACCGAGATGGCTTCTAAAAATCTTCCGGAGATATCTCCACTAAATTCCTGAAAACGACGGGGACAGGCAGGGTCCAGTCGAACATCCTGTAATATAAAGGCATCTGTAAATGCGGGGTCTTGAACAAAATCAAATCGGTCCTGCACCCATAAAATACGCTTTTCCAGTTCACCCTTTGGGAAAAAAGAACTATTATCTGCCCAGATTATTGTTTGAGTTAAAAGGGTAGCCATAATCAGAAAAAAACTTGTCTTAACCATAAAGATTGTTCTCCATTGGATTTATTATTCTTTTTTTGCTCTTTTATTTTTGCATATTTATTGGCTCTATTTCATAATTCATACCAATAAGATAAATGATATGGTAGCATAGACATTCTTGCTTGTGTATCTCTATTGGTAAATTGTAATTTTAGACAATAATATTGTGTCCTTATTTGCCTTAGATATTTAAAACTATGTAGAGTAATTATATATTCTCCGTAAATTATTTTTAGGCTATTAAATATTAATTGCAAATTTTGTGAGGAGATATTCATGTCTCAGTTTACTTTGATTGATTGGATTGTATTGGTCGTATACTTTTTGGCTATGGCGGGAATGGGTCCTCTTTTCGCTCATCGTGGTAAAAGTACGGAGGGCTATTTTCTTGGAGGTAGGTCTTATCCTGGCTGGCTTATTGGTTTGTCTATGTTCGCTACAAGTATTAGTTCTATTACTTTCGTAGCCTATCCGGCGGATGCCTATAAAACAGCCTATTTACGCTTTTTATTGTGCCTCATGCTTCCGGTGGGTGTGTATTTAGCCAGTTTGATATTCTTGCCCTTTTACCGCAAAGCAGGAATTGTATCAGCCTTCGAATATCTTGAAGGACGGTTTGGACCCGGTACCCGTGCTTATGCGGCAACGGCTTTCGTTATTGGGCAACTAATTCGAATTAGTCTAATTCTGTATCTTGTAAGTTTACTTGTCTATGAGATGACACACTTAAATCCGTATTTATGTGTTCTTATTGGTGGAGTGGTTACCTCGTTTTACACTGTATTGGGTGGTATTGAAGCGGTTATATGGACGGATTTTATTCAATCATTTCTATTATGGGCAGGTGGTTTTGTGTGTTTGGGAATGGTTTTATATAGCATTCCCGGAGGATTAAGCACTGTTATCCGTGAAGCCATGGCAGACGGAAAATTTATGTTAGGAGATTTAAATCCGGCTACGGGTGCTTTGGAACCTGCAAAATGGGGTTTTTCTCTCACAGAGAAAACAATACTTATGCTCCTTATTATGGGAGTTGCCCAATGGTTAACGGAATATAGCAGCAATCAGAATGTAATACAAAAATATGTCGCAACGAAGAGTGAAAAAGATGCTTTCAGTGCTATATGGATATGCTGTCTGTGTAGTGTCCCGACCTGGGGCTTTTTTATGTTTTTAGGGACAAGTTTATATGTATATTATAAAATTTTCCCCGACCCACAGGCTCAAGCAATGCTCACAGGACAATTAAAGGCTGAACAGATTTTGCCTTATTTCGTAATTAAGGTGTTACCAACAGGACTATCAGGATTGGTAATTGCAGGGGTTCTCGCAGCGGCGATGTCTTCGTTGTCTTCCAGTATTAATGCTATTTCAGCCGTAAGTATCGTGGACATATACAAACGGCACTTGGTAAAGGGGCATTCTGACCAACATTATGTATGGGCAGCAAAAGCCATATCCATTATTAGTTCTTTAATTATGATTGGAGGTGCTTTTCTCCTTTTAATAGCGGAAAGCAAAACGCTACAGGATACCGCAACAAAACTTGCATCCATCACAGGTGGAGGGCTTTTGGGGCTATATGTGTTAGGTTTCATGACCAAACGAGGAGATGGAAGGGCTGTATTTGTCGGTATTATTTTTACCGTTTTGTTTTCTACTTATATTAGTTTGATAGAGTTAAAGATTATTACAAAAGACTTATTCTTAAATTGGGGGTTATCCGAAAGTTTAAGTAAGTTTCTTGCACAACCGATGGATACTTATTATGCAGGTCTAACAGGAAATATCCTTATCTTTGTTATCGCTTATGTTTTGGCAATTACCTTATTACCTGAAAAGCCAAGAGATTTAAAAAACCTGACTGTGTGGACACGCAATTGAGATATATTGTAGGTAATAGCAACAAATATGTTTTTAAGGGGTTTAATTTAATAAAAAAATAAACCCTGCAAATAGTTTGAAGGATTTTTATAATGGAAAAGACATTTTTAACAAGGCGTGATTTTCTTTCTACCACATGTATTCTGGCTTCGATGGGTCCGTTATCTTTTATCCGCTCCACTTATACGGATACGGAACCCAGAATAGATACGGGAAGTCTTAAAGGCTTTATTATTTCGGATGCTCATTTGGGTTGGAATAATCCTAAACAACCATCTGTAGAAATATTAAAGGAAAATCTACAAAATATATTAAGTGCTTTCCCCGATTTAAATCTGGTTATTGACACAGGAGATGCCCATCATAATACAGCAAAAGAAGAAAATCTTGCGGAATGGGTGCAGGTCATTTCAGAAGGTTGTGGTGCCGTGCCTCTTTTTTATGTCCCGGGTAATCACGAAATCTCGCACAATAACCGCGAGAACAGGGAATTGCGTTCGGCACACATGGGTAGTTTACCATGCAGACCTTATTACAGCTTTAGTTTGAGAGGAATTCATTTCATATCTTTACCTCAAATGATGAGTGCAAATTATGTCTCTCAGGAAGCCCTGGAATGGGTTCGATTAGACTTGAAAGCCCATAAGGATGAGACAACCCTAATCCTCAGTCATAATGCCCTCAAAGGGACAACATGCCCAGGTGATGATACTGGTTACCGTATGGTTGCCAATTCTGAAGAGATTATATCATTGCTTCGTGATAATCCGCAGGTTATCCTCTGGATGCACGGACATAACCATACTTGGGAAATTACACCTCGCTGGCAGAAATGGTTTGTATCAAATGGAAGATTTGGAGGTTTCCCTCCTCAGGAGGCTTTTGGAGGCGAACGCATTGGAGGTATCTACTTTGAAATAAATAGAGAAGGTATTCATATCCGAGCATGGAGTAGTTCCGATAAAAAATTTTTTGATGAGATAGATACAAAGTATCAACACTTAAATGGTTCTATTCCTACCTCTACTTCTTATGATATTAATAAATTACCTTCTATTGCTTATGGGGTTGGGTTAAGCCGTAATGGACAAAAAACGCCAGTGTATAGGCATTATATCGGGAAGGATGTTCAAACACAGGTATTTTTTATGGGTGTTGATGATGTGTGGTTTAATGAGAATTCAAACCTGACTGCTTATGGAGAACGCCCTTCGGGAGGGAAAATGTTGCCGGCTATAGATGTCATTCCGTATGGGAACAAAAAGGAAATTCAATGGCAATGGGACAATCCGGGATTACTCCTTTCGTTAGGAAACGGTTCTGCCGGGGTTATGACCCCACGGAGAGGTGACGCTCAATTTGCATATTATCCCACAGCCCCAAAAGAAAAATATATAGCACATTTGCGAGCCTATGCTCATTCCGCAGGCACGGAGGTATATATTGTTTGGAGGATTTGTCAAAGTAATGGAACATTATTACTGGAAAAGCAAGAGGATATATCTTTGCTTGAGAAAGGATACAATAATGTTTTTTCAAAATTTGAGGTTCCAGAATTCCCAAATGTAGAGACAGTTCATACAAACGAAAACAGCGATTTACAATTACTCATTTCTGCAGAAAGTGTCTTTCGAAATACCGGGGAAGGTGTGAGGGTGGAACAATTACAAATAAAAATGGACAAAGCGGAACTGTTTACAAAAAATCCCGGGGTTATCATCGGGGGTAATACTTATTCGCATAATGGAATACTAAAGGCAGGTGAGTTTGTAGAGCTGCCAATCTCTACAACTACAAATTCTCGGTTCGTTGTAAAATCTATTGCTGAAGGAAATGGTTTGGTTACTTATTTAGTAAAGGAAACAGGTGTTGAATTTCAGGTAAGAAATGCAACTATTGATAAAAAGGATAACGCTTACCATATTGGTTTGCTCCGTTCTCAATTTGGAGCCTATAAACCTGCAATAGCCATAGCACCATTAGTAAAAACGGAAATTGAACCATTTGTAAAACAAATCCAGAATATGCAAGAATTCCGATTTACCTCATCTGCATGAAGTAAAAACAGTAAAACATAGGGAAAAATGATATGAAGCTTATTATTACAGGTGGAAGTGGTTTCGTTGCTGGAAGTATTTTACGCCAGATACCACATGAAATAGAAGCATATGCACTTTCGAGACAGGATAAACCTGAGGCGTTACCTGAACATATTCAATGGATAAAAGTTGCAACAGATGATAAAGAGACCTGGGCAGATATCATTTTAAGAATTCAACCGAATGTAATCATACACACATCTGCTATGGCGGATGTTGATGAATGTGAAAAGCAGCCAGATTTTGCATGGGAAGTAAATGTAGGTTTAACCCGCGCTTTATTAAAATCTGCGGAAAAATTGTCCTGCCGTTTTATTTATTGTTCTACAGATACAGTATTTGATGGCAAAAAAGGAATGTATACAGAAAACGATGTGCCGTTACCGTTGAACCACTATGCAAAAACAAAGGTTCAGGCAGAAAATGATGTATCACAAGCAAAAACCTCATGGGTTATTGCAAGATTGTCGCTGGTAATGGGTTTTCCTATATTGGGTGTAGGCAACTCGTTTTTGGCTCGAATGCAAAAAAGAATAGAGGAAGGAAAATCGGTTCCTATGCCAGAAGATGAGTTTAGAACTCCTATTGATGTTATTACTGTAGGTAAGGCTTTGATTGAATTGGCTCAAAACACATTTGAAGGGGTTATACATTTAGCGGGAAATGAAAGAAGTTCTCGATACAATATGGCAAAGATTATCGCACGCGAAATGAATTGGGACGAAACATTAATTCATCCATATATTATTACTGATTCTTTAAGGGCTCCGCGTCCTAAAGATGCTTCATTATCTAATGCCCTTGCAAAATCTATATTAAGAACTCCTTTTTATGGTATTGCAGATGGAATAAGACTTGTTAAAAATTTTACAACGAAAGGATAAAACAATGGCACCTTATGATTTGGAAATTCGTTTTGGGACTGTGTATGGGACTGAAGAGGAAGAAATGGTGTTGCGTATTCTCCGTGAAAAGGCACCTACTTGTAGTGAGTATTGCTTAGAGTTTGAGAAAGAATTTGCGAAGTATATGGGTTGCAAGTATGCTCGCACAGTCTCCAATGGAACCGCAGCCTTTTTCTTATCCATGTTAGCCTTAGGTGTGCGTCCGGGCGTGCGCGTGCTTACAACACCGATTACATGGATTGCTACTCCTGCTTCGGCTGCTACTTTAGGTGCGGAAGTGGACTTTGTGGATGTGGATATTGAAACTTATAACATGGATATTTCAAAAGTGGAAGAAAAACTGACAGAAAATACAAAAGTAATAGCACCGGTTCATTTGTATGGTTTACCTGTGGATATGGACCCCTTACTTCAACTGGCTAAAAAATACAACTTTTCCATAGTAGAAGATGCCTGTCATGCAATCGGGGCTGAATATAAAGGAAAGAAGACAGGGAATATCGGGGCTCTGGGCTGTTTCAGTTTCCATGAACAAAAGAATATCTCTACCTTAGGTGAAGGAGGGATGGTTACAACATCAGACCCCGAATTGTTTGAACGCGTCTCTTTATATCGTTCCCATGCTACACGAGTTTACGCCCCTACTACAAAATATTGTTTGCTCGATGAAACCAAATTCCCCAAGGGTAAAAAATTCTGGTGGCAGGATTTTGATGACTGTGCTTACAATTTCCGAATGACCGATATTCAAGCAGGAGTAGGGATTATACAACTGAAAAAGTTAGATACACTGAACAAAAAACGACAGGAAAATGCAGAATATCTAACACAGGCACTAAAAACAATTCCTGGAATTATTACACCCAAAGTTCCTCCTAACTGTAAACATGTATTTCATTTATACCCCATTCGAATTATCCCTGAAGAATTTGGAATGTCCAAAGAAGATTTATTATGGGTCATGAAAGAAAAATATAACATCAAATTAGGCATTCACTATATCCCATTACACTGGAGCACGGCTTTCCAAAAACGAGGCTTTAAACGAGGACAATTCCCCGTCGCTGAAGAATTGGCACAGACATTAATAACCTTGCCCGTTCATCCCCGTTTGACCCATGAAGCACTCGATTATCTCGTAGATACCCTTGCCGAAGTTAGCAAATCTGCCCGTGAAAATAAAAGCAGATAATTTACAAAAGGTAATAAATTTTTAAATATTCATTAGATTTCTTGTTATTAAAATCGAAAAGTTATAGGACATAAGTAATAGATTTATGGAATAAATGCTATGCGTTATCTATATCTGAAAAATTTTTAAGTTAAGGAATATAAAGAAAATTGGGATAGTTCTCTAACCAGGTAAAATAAGGATAGGTATTTCCTTCTTCTATTTTCCAAATCTTTTCAAAATCCCATCCCAAAGATACAAAAGTGCATTTCTCTTTCATCTCCAATGGGGATTTTCCTACGCCCGTAGAGGGCAAGATAAACCCTGAACTATTTAACTCCCAAACACAATTTTCTACATTACCTTTATTATTCCCTACAAGTTCACCATTTAATATTTTGATATATTCTCTTTTTGTTAATACCCCAATACAATAGCAATTACAAACAGAAGTATCATTAACTCCGACTAACCCTCCAATAACATCATTTCCTTTCACATCACCTGTAAAAAAGCAATCTTCTAAAATACCGTAAGTTTCAACCTGATTTTTATTTTCATTTGCAAAGATCGCTTTTGTATTTTCACCTGCTAAACCTCCTATTTTAGTCATTCCCCGCACTTCGCCTGTTGCAAAACATTCCTTTACCTCGCCCAAATTAATGCCAATCAAACCGCCAACAGATTGTTCTCCCCAGGCATTAACAACGGAATATGACCTGGAAATAGTCCCAAAGTTTTTTCCAACCAAACCACCTAAAACACTTCCTCCCCTTATCTGAACATCAGAAAAGCAATCTTTTATTATTCCTTTATCGTTGTTAACAGATACCAATCCGCCCATCCCTTCTATATATCCACCTCCGTATGTACCAAAGATACACCCCGAAAAAAAACTATGCTCAATGAGACCTTTGTTAGAATGCACCAATCCCCCTAAGTTATATACGTAGAATTTTTCACATGTCAAAGAACAGTTTCTTATTTCACCAAAATTTTGCACAGCCAAGCCACAAGTATTTTGAAAATTACCCGAGCCATCTAATTCCCCCCATACATGAACATTTTCTATCTTGCCAAAATTAAAACGGGTTACCACACATATATCACAAAAGCATCCATAAATATAGATATTTTCTAATATCAAATTTTTAACACAGCCTCTTTGGCTAATTTCATAGAATAAGCCTAATGGATATAATTTGGATATTAAACTTTCAAACTCCCTCTTTGTAGACGGAAGAACTCCCTTCCCAATTAAATTATTCATATATAAATTCACAATTTTGTGACCATTCCCATCAAACACCCCTTCAAATGGTTGATATTTGTAGTCAAACTTACTCCTTACCCAACCTGTGACTCCTGTAAACTCTCTTAAACCGATAGGACGGAAACCTCTGCCGTTATTCCAATATCTTGTTTGAAATGCATCAATATCCTGCATAAGGATATAATTTCCATCGAGGGGATAATCCGGGTCAATTCCTATTTTTTGAACCTGTTCAATGGTTAATAAAGGTATAGCATCAGACCACAAAGAAAATGGAAAAGCAAATAGTATAATAATCCCTAATTTTGCTATTTTTTTCATAAAAGATGTTCTCATAGGATTACATTTTCTTTCTCTAAATAATTATTTAATCTCTCATCTATAAAAAATCTTGACTTTCATATATCTGAATTTATTATATATACTCCAACAAATTCATTCAATAAAAATCCAACTTAATATGATAATTATTATAAATCGAACCCTTAAAAAACTATACAAATAGAATTGAAGAATAGATGTAGGAGGTAAAGATAATAGAAATAAAGGCAGTAGCAAGGAAATTTGATGAATCAGCTGGGCAGCAATGTATATCTATAGGTGTTATATCTGTAGTAAAGAAAATGTAAGACAAAATAATTGAAAATAGAATAATATAATTAAATGTAATAGTTGTTTGAAAAATAATTTTCTACTGTTTCTATTGCTTTTCGTAAGTTTCAGTTTCATCAGGATAGACATATTCGAGTTGGATTCCTGCCTGACGAAACATTTCTTCTGATTCACTTCCTGCGTGATATCGTTTTTCACAGACAACACGGACTATCCCACAATTGATTATTAACATGGCACAGGTGCGACAGGGTGTCATCTTACAATACAGAGTTCCTCCTTGAATGCTAATCCCTAATTTTGCCGCCTGACAAATAGCGTTTTGTTCTGCATGTACGGTGCGAACACAATGCTGGGTTATCGTTCCATCTTCATGAATAACTTTTTTCATCTGATGTCCAACATCGTCGCAATGAGGAAATCCCACAGGTGAGCCGACATATCCCGTTACCAGTATCTGTTTATCTCGGGCTATGACACAGCCACTTCGCCCACGGTCACATGTGGCTCGTTTGGCGATGGTGCGAGCAACTTCCATAAAATATTCATCCCAGGTAGGCCTTTTGTAATCACTCATTTTGTTTATCTCCCTATATGGAAAAGAAATAGTATTTTAGATAGAAGTTAATATGCCATAATCAGGGAAATTATGGCAAATAGAGGTGTAATTTTTTGTTTATCTACCTGGAAAGAGATTAGGAAGAGACACCTTTGGTTTCAAGTTCTTCCCAATGTATATGTTCTAATATAGATTTTATTTCACCAAATTCTTTTCGTAGGGCATTTATATTTGATGGGATATTATCAATAAGGCCTCCCCGAAGTTCCTGTTCCATTGTTTGTATGATATAGGCAAATTTTCGAACGCCAATAGACGCTGAAGAACCGGCTAAAGAATGAACCAGATGAAGCAATTCTTCATAATTTTTTTCGTCATACGCTTTTTGTATTTCCTCAATTCTTGTAGGTGTGTGTTGTAAAAATATTGTGCTAATACGCTGCACAGTTTTCGCTTTGCCCCCCATAATATTTAACGCTTGTTTTAAGTCGAATGTGGGTAATGTGGTAATATCGACAATTTCTATTTCTCGTGGCTGTTCATCAGTTATTTCACGAGTTATATCTGTTTCTGGTCTACCAATCCACTTTTTTAATATTTCAAGGACCTTTGCTGTTTCAATAGGTTTTGATAGATAATCATCCATTCCTGCGGAGATACATCGTTCTCGGTCACCACTGAGAGCATGAGCCGTAAGTGCAATAATAGGAACATGTTTTCCTGTGGGCTCTATACTTCGTATTTCTCGTGCTGCAGTAAAACCATTTACACGAGGCATTTCACAATCCATAAAAATTAAATCGAACTTTTTCCGTTTAAACCATTCGATGGCTTCTTGCCCATCAACTGCTATCGTAATTTCACACCCCATGTCTCGTAGTATTTCAATAGCTACCTGTTGATTGACAAAATTGTCTTCTGCTAACAAAATCTGGGAATTAAAAAAAGGCTGTTCTTTTTGTGTATGTCTTTGTTCAATAATAGTGTGACGGGTGATAAGGGTGGGTTGTTCTCCTTTGAGATGCGATAACCAGATTGTTGCCAGAGCATCCATTAATTCGCTTTGGCGGATAGGCCGTGTCAGGTAGCCTGAAAATCCCAAATCAAACAAACGGCGAGCATCTCCTTTCATTCCAAAAGGAGTAATAAGAACCAAAACCGTGTCTTTTGTTTGTTCATTTTGTTTAATAGCCCTACCTAAGGATTCCCCTTGTATGCCGGGCATCTGGTCATCAATAAGGCATATCTGATAGGGATTACCTTTTTCAACACCTATTTTCAAGTAATTTAATGCCTCTACACTTGAACCTACGGTATCTACTTGCATATTCCATGACTGAAGTTGCTCCGCAAGAACATTGCGATTGATGGGGCTCTGGTCAACAATCAATACGCGGATACCGCGTAAAGATTCCTTATAAGAGGCGTAAGAAGGTGATGGCTGTGTAGTATCTATTGGTAATACAAGAGAAATGGTAAAACAGGTTCCTTCCTTCTCCCGAGAACGAACGGTTATAGAACCTTTCATTGCATCTACAATAAGTTTACAGATGGCTAAACCTAAACCCGTACCTCCATATTGTTTTGCAATGAGAGCGTCTGCTTGCTCATATCATTCAAAGATAGATTCTAATTTTTCTTGCGATGTCCCAATCCCTGTATCTTCTACCTTAATCGAAATAGCCGCTTTATCTTCTGTAATCCCATCTAAATCTACAACTAACAATACATGTCCCTGATGTGTAAATTTTATTCCATTACTAATTAAATTAGTTATCACCTGTCGGATTCGTCCTGCATCTCCCACAAACCTTCGTGGACAATTAGGAACATATCGGAAATAAAGGTTAATTCCTTTTCCATGTGCTAATGGAGACATTAACTCGATTACTTCTTCACATACAATTTGTAAGTCAAAAGGAGCCGGTTCAATTTCAATATGTCCTGCTTCTATTTTTGAATAATCCAGAATGTCTCCGATAAGCCGTAATAGAGATTGTCCAGAACGATAAATGGTTTCCACTTGCCGTCTTTGAGAGTCTGTTAATTCCGAACCTAACAAAATCTCGGACATTCCTAAAATGCCTGTCATAGGTGTGCGTATTTCATGACTCACATTTGCCAGGAAATCACTTTTTATTTGTGCTTTCAACTCTGCCTGTTCTTTTGCTTTTTTAAGTTCACTTTCCGCGCGGATTCGTTCCTGAATCTCCTTTTGCAAAAGTTCTGATGTTCTCCGATGTTCTTCAATCTCTTCTTGTAATTCCTTTGTTCGTATGTCTATTTTTTTCTGTAAATCGACATTCGCTTCTTTTAGTAATTGTTCTTTGGTTTCTATCTGATGAAGCATTTCATTAAATTCATCCGTTAAAATTCCCAATTCATTTGTTGCAATTTTGGAGGCACGAACCGAATAATCCTTCTCCTCTGAAATGCGTTTTGCCAACCGTGAAAGGTGCTCTATGGGACGGGAGATAGCCCGATGGAGTTTGGTAGAAACGAAAAACGCAATTAGAGAAGAAAAAATCAGAACGCTGGATATTCCAACGCCGAATATTAAAAGTCGTTGGTAGTAAATATTTTTATCTGTGGCTAAAAATAATACAGGAACATCTTCAAAAAGTTGTCCCGTATTTGCTGTAATAAACCTTTCTTCTTCTTTTGTAATAGGACAAAAGAGACAAAAATAATTCCAATAAGTAGTTTGAGATTGGGAAAGAGATGGGCTTATTGGAAAGATTGAAGTATTTTTCTTTCTCGAATACCGGGCGATTATTTTCCCTTTTTTATCATAGACACATGCAATTGAAACCCGTTCATTATCTTTTAACAATAGGTTTAACTCATGTTCTATCTGTTCGGTTGTTATGTCGTCTTTGCTCAGGAATTCCGAAAGATGAGTATTTAAATGTTGAGCGGTTATTTTTAGTTCGGTTTGCAAAGTATTTTTTAAGAAGGCAATGTCAAAAATGTAGAAGATAGTGCAAGTTATAAATAATGCAATAAAAGTGGGAACCAGTGAAAGTATAAAAAGTTGTTGAACAATAGGTAAACTCTTGTAGAAGGAAGCAAATCGGTTGCGGATATTTCTTAATAATTTAGGCATTTTATTCTGGTGATTAAATATACCTTGTTAATAACTTAAAAATATGTATATATGTATTATACAAAAAATGGGGGTAAAAAATAAATTTTTGTTTAAACAATTATTTATATTAATTTCTCAAAATATTTCGGTAATTGCGGATTATTCGGCAATAATAAATTGCTATTTTGAATTTTTTTTAAAATTAAATCAGTCTTTATACTGTAAATTTGGACTAACAGTATTGATATTTATGGGGTTTTCTTTACAAAAGTTTATGTGTTATATTACCATTTTAGTTAAAGCCATTAATATTCCACCCTGTTTTTTCAAATAAATAAGGTAATGTATTATAATATCTATCATTTTCATCTTAACTAATTACATAGAAGGGAAAGTCCTGTTCATGAGGTCTATTTTTATTCTGTTATTTATTTCTCTTTGTTTATCTACTTATACCTTTGCTCAGACCGCACAATTAGGTGCTAAATTAGAAGGAAAATCATCCATGCGTCTTGCAATTGAAAAGATAATCTATCGTCCTGCGGAATGGGAAAAGGAAAAAGTAAAGGAGTTTGAAAGTGATATCGTAAATAAAGGTGGTCTGGTTCACATATATTATCGTAATGTTTCAAATGACCCTGTGCGAATTCGTTATTGGCGTTGGAATAGAAAAGACCGTTCCTACTGGGTCTTAAATCATTTTATTGCATGGGACAGATACATCAATCAAACTGTTCAGCCCGGTGAATTGGGTGTATTAGAAATAAATGGAGTATCTGAAGACTTTGCTCCGGGGACAAAATTTTCCTTGCAATTCATAGATGAGCGTTCGCGATTATGTGCTACAACAGAAGGAACTTTATTAGTTGAACCTCTTCGAATTACATATATCCATGTGTTGCCAGAAATGAGAGAAATAAATATTTTCCTTCACAATTTTTCAAAAGATACTTATCAGATAGCCAATACTTTATTTTCTCCGCAAAATGAAATGGCTGTAGATTGGAATGTAAAAGAATTAGCACCTGAAGGAATGGCAATTGCTAAAATTCAACTTTCTCAACCTATGAGTTCTGGAACATGGTTTATAGCAGGGATAGAAGTATCGAAAGATAATGGTAAAACAAAGGAATTATATTTCGCTCATCGCCGTGCTTTCGAAGATTTCTTTCCCATTGGTGTTTGGTCTAATAGTTTAGAAACATACGAAACATTGTATAACTTACATGTAGATACCATGGTGGAAGGAGATAAAAAAGACAAGCCCTATTTTACGGAAATTGCTCCAAAATACGGTTTTCGGGCGATGGTTCATACGGGCGTTCCTTTGAATATAGATGTTGTCCGTGAATTTTCAGGTCATCCCCATGTTATATGCTGGATGTTACAGGATGAACCTGATTGGTCAATCCCGGCAAATATCATGTTCCATGTAAATCAACAATTGTGCCAATACGACAATACAAAACCGACCTTTATTACTCTATGTAGAAATATTAAATTTTTTGAATATGCTTCAATATGTGATATTCCTTGTCAAGACCATTATTCCGTAACAGCTCCATCCAGTAGTAAATGGCCTAAGCCCTATGGAACTCGACTGGAAGAAACCGCATATTATACGCATGACCTAAAGATAGCCTCTGAACCGAAACCGATTTGGATATGGAGTCAGGCGATTGCAGATTGGGATGAACGACCCAAACGACCTGTGCCAACTCCCGAAGAGTTAGGTGCTCAATTGGTGCTAAATCTGGGCAGAGGAGCCAAAGGAATTCTCTGGTTTAATCATGAAAAACATATAGCCGAAAAATATCCTGAATTGGAACGGGCTATGCAGGGTTGGGGTAGAGTTATGAGCCTATTACGAAATTATTTTCTATCTTCCGACACAATCTCATTCAAAGGGTCTGCACCAGAAAATGTAGACATAGCCCCCTTACAAGGAAGGGATTTTATGATATTATGTATTACAAATTTAGATTACGAAATACATCCTGAAGCCTATCCATTCAAAGAAAAGAAAGACCTAAAAATCAATATAAATATCCCATTTCAAGGGCAGTCGCTACTTGAAATTCGACCTCAGGGAATTACGGATTTGAAAGCAAACTGGGGTAAAGAAACTTCGTTTGTTTTACCGGAATTAAAATCGGAAACGATTGTTTTTATTCATACGCAACCAGATATCGGAAAACAGTTAAAATCGCAATGGGATGAAATTGTATCTAAAGAGATTAAATCGTTAGATAAGTAACAATTTTATATCTATGCAATTTTAAGATGAAAAAAGAAATTGAACATAAATTTTTAGTTATTTCTGATGAATGGCGTTCTTTTATTATCCAATCTATTCCGATAAAGCAAGCATATATTTATACAGGACCTCCACTCGCAGTTCGCGTTCGTATTGAACCGAATAAATGTACATTGAACCTGAAAAAAGCGATTATAGCCACAACACGGGATGAATATGAATATCAAATTCCTGATGAAGATGCAGAAGAATTAATGAAAAACTATATTACTGGATATATTATTGAAAAGGTTCGACACATTGTTTTTTATAAAGGGCAACGATGGGAAATAGATGAATTTTCGGGAGCCAATAATGGCTTGATTGTTGCAGAAATAGAGTTAAAAAATGAAGAAGAAAAAATAATTATTCCTCCCTGGTTAGGAAAAGAAGTAAGTCACGATAAAAAATACCTCAATACATCCCTGGCTCTTTTACCCTATTCTAAATGGCAATAAAAATCGCACAAATTGAATATAAATTTGCACGATTATAAAGCAAAAAAAATAGATTAAAAGAAAGCACTTACCAGAGTTGCCACACAAGAAACAACAGGTTCTGTTCCAGGAACAACTGCATCATTAGGATTGCTGTCTGGAATATATCTTACAAATTCAACATGTCCATCCATGTAAAGGACATTACATCCACCGGGAATATGATTAAATAAAGGTTGACTTGCAGAAGGAGTAGCAAATGTATCCAGCATAATCCATACGGAACTCTGATTGTTTTTACCTCCTGCTGGATTGTTAATATCTGTCAACAGAAATCGTTCTATCCCTTCGCGTAATCGGTATACAACATTTCCTCCTCCATTTCCATATCCTGTCCAGGGAGCGTAAATTTTAGCATCGTTATCAAATACTTTCATTAAACCTTTAGGGTCAACGCCATTAGAATAATCCACAATGTTTTGAGTATGGTCATTAAACAAACCGTCCAGTGTGGCACCAAACTGTATAGGTCCCATTGCTGTTGGGTCAAAATCAAGTCTGGTTGCTAATACACCAAAAAGAAGAAAACTTCCAATAGGCATACTTGGTTTGAAATTATCAAAAACCCAACCAAAATAAGCATAACTTGCATCAAT
>DAOSUS010000034.1 GCA_035378955.1 Candidatus Hydrogenedens sp.
TATAAGAATGTCCGAACAGGATGGAAAATATATTGGGTATTTTCAGATATGAAGTGTGTTTTTGATACGACTAAGGGATTAAAGAATAAAGCAACAAATAGAGAAGCAAGAAGTGAAAAAGTAACAGTTAAGGCGAGGTCTCCAAAAATCTGTCCGGCTATTCCTTCTACAAAGGCTACCGGGAAAAATACCGCTACAGTAGTTAATGTAGAAGCAATCACAGCGGAACCTACTTCAGATGTCCCTCGAATGGCAGAATCAACTATAGAATCTCCTTCTTCTCGGCACCGAGAAATGCTTTCTAATACTACAATAGAATTATCTACTAACATACCAATACCTAATGCCAGCCCTCCCAATGACATGATGTTAAGAGAAATATCTCTCATAAACATAGGGATAAAAACAGTAATAATGGATATGGGAATAGCGAAGCCTATTGTTAGAGTACTTCGCAACTCACGAAGAAAAAGATAAAGAATAAGTAGTGCTAATATACCTCCATTAATAGCGGAATTTTGCACTTCTTGTATAGAACTGATAATAAACTGTGATTGGTCGCTAATTATATGAATTTTGGCATCAGACGGAAGTGTGCTAAGCAAATTCTTTTTTTTGAATTGCTCCTTTCGTGATTTGGGGTCTTCAAGAGTATGTTGACCATCAGCATCTTTAGCAACGGGTTGGAGGCCGAAAGATATTTGTTCATCTAATAATTCAGAAAAACTTTTTTTTCTTTCAATTCCTAACAAATCTTTTACAAGATTACATACGGTAACTGTATTGGAGTCACCTTCTTTATAAATTTCTATTTCTATGGCGTCTTCACCATTAATTCGAATAATCGTATCTCTTTCTTTATTTCCCCAACGGACTGTAGCGACATCTTTTAATTTAATAGGAACTGATTTTTGAGGTAAAGCAGATAAATTTTGAGGAGAAGTGGTTAAAGATTTTAAGGATAAATTGGATATTAAATTGGAATCCGCAGAAGATGTTCCCACAGGCGAGGAAACGATTACATTTCTTATATCTTCAATATCCTTGAACTCTTTAAGAGTTCGGACAATATATTCTGTTTTCCCTTCGACTAATTTTCCCCCCGCAACATTAATATTTTGACTTGCTAAACTTCGAATGATGTCGTCTAAAGACAGCCCTAAAGACTTAAGCATTTTGCTATCCACAAGAATTTGTATCTCTTCTTCCTGTCCACCTTTTACAACAACCTGTGCAATTCCTGTTTCTGCTTCTAAATCACTTTTAAGTTTTCTTTGAACAGATTCACGAAGTGTGGTCAAATATTCAGTTTTTTCCTCAGGATTTAAATTTTCAGGTGGAGTAATTCCTATGCGTATTACAGGGTCCAGATTCGGGTTAAATCTTAGAATAACAGGTTTTTTAGTAACCTCCTTAGGTGGTTCAAACAAATCCAATCGGTCACGCACATCTTGCTGTGCAACATTCATATCTGTATTCCAGAGGAATTCGAGGGTTATTTCAGAAAGTCCTACAGAGGAAACACTGCTAATTTCTACAAGTCCACTGACAATACTTAACATCTCTTCAAGAGGACGCGTAACCAATTTCTCTACATCTTCAGGTGCTGCCCCTTCAAATTCTGTGCGTATAGTTAGAGATGGATAGGATATTTCAGGCATTAGGTTGATGGGAAGTTTTTGATAGGAACGCCAACCGAACACAATAATGGTAGTGAATATCATTATTGTGGTTACTGGCCGATGTATTGGGAAGGATATTAAAGATGATGTCTTTTGTTTTATTGTTTGTTCGCTCACGGTTTCTCCCCACTGCATTTTTTTATGTATTTGGATTTCTCTGAATGTTAGAAATCTAAGTATAAATAATTCAAGTATTTGAGGTATTATTGTCCGAGTTCAATATTTTTTCAAGCGATGTTACTTCAATAACAGAACCCGGTTTTAAATTCATTTGCCCTAATGTAATTACAAGTGTATGTTCATCAATACCTTTTAATACTTCATAATAAGAACTGTCTTCGAGACCGACTTGAATTTCTACTTTCTGTGCAGTAAATTGTATTGATTTATTTTTTATTTCGTCATAATCAAGTTTCTTCAAATCTTCTGCATCTTTTGTCTGTGCGGTAAAGATATATTTTCTTCCACTTTCTTCTAAAACAGCATCTTTAGGTATGACTATTGCCTGAGGATGCACTTCCATAACCAATTTTACTCTTGCAAATGCTGAATCTTTAATACAGTTGTTTTTATCGTTTTCAAGAAAGTGTAGAGTCGTTTTAATTGTCCCGGAGGAAGGGTCTATAGTAGGACTGATTCGGAAAACAGTTGCGATAAAGTTCTCCGACGGACAGGAATCAACCACAACCTCTGCTTTTTGGTCTATATATACTTTTGAAACTTCGCGTTCGGGAATGTTTATAGGTAATACATAAGAATCCGGGTCTACAATAGAAAATACAGGCATACCTGTACTTACTAATACGCCTTTCTGTATATTCCTTTTTGTAATTATTCCATTTATAGGTGCTGTGATGGTTTGATTTTTTAATTGTAATTGTTGGATTTTAAGAGTGGCTTCTGCCGCATCTAATGCAAAACGGGCATTGTCCCTTTCTACCTTTGAACCGATACCTTCTTTCAAACTATTTTCTGCAATTACTAATGCGGATTTACATTTTTCTATGTTTACCCTTGTTTGTAGAATTTGAGTTTCAACTTCTGAAGTATCTAATTTCGCTAAAATTTGTCCCTCTTTTACATAATCCCCTTCTTCAACAAGTAACTCTTCACAAATCCCCATTCCTTTAGATATTACTTCTACTTTTCTTTCAGCCGAGATTCTCGTTGTAGTTTCAAAATATTTACTTACATCTTTCTTAGTAGGAAATACTGCTTCAACAGGAAAGGCTATTGGCTTGGTTGTATTTATCTGAGCATCATCATTAGCATCAACTTTTTTGTTCAGTGAACAACTGTGGAGAGTTAATATAGTTATAACTATAATACACAATGATGTGAAATGATATAATGTCGTTTTCATATTGCCCTTCAATTTTTTATTATTATAAATTAACCTTATTTATTTAACAAAAAAAGTCAAATAGTACTCTATCTATATAATATACTAATTTGACCATTTTTTATTACATTTTGTAACACTTTTTTGTAATTATTTTTAAAAATTTAATTTTTTAGAAAATAAAAATTTGTAAATAATTTCTTGACAATTTATAATAAAAGTGGCATTATTATTAAGTGATATAATTCATGTTATAATTGTATAGTATTGTTGTGAACAACAAGAACACAACTGGAGAAATTTTGTATGAGAAAATCTGTATGTTTTTTATGTGTCCAAAGTATCCTATTTGTTACAATATTGTTGACAATTTCGGGTTGTCCACCAGAAGAAGTGGGAGGAAATCTGATTGTAGAGCCTACATCTATAGATTTTGGTTCTAAAGATGTTAGTGCGGATATTTTAGTATGGAAAAATACGACTACAAGTTCTGTAGGCCCAATTATTGTTGAGTCTCAGGTTCCATGGATTTCCGTAGAAGGATGTGCCTCTGTTGATGATGGATGTTATAGTTCAGGACCTTTAGATAAAAAACGCGTAAAAATAAAGATAGATAGAGAGAAAACAGACCTTGGACCTAATTCAGGAAATATAATTGTTCGGGCTACCAATGCTCCTTCAACAACTGTTTTAATAACTTTAGTTGATTTGATAAAAGTAGATTTTGATGCATCGAATAAATTTACCACCATAAACGAAGCCGTTAGATTCTTTAATCAAAGTGCGGTTCAATCAGGGGCAATAAAGAAAGTAACATGGGATTTTGGGGATGGAAAAACCTCTAATGACTATAATCCAACATATTTTTATCAAAAGCCTGGGAATTATACCGTTACCCTGACAGTAGAAACAGATAAAGGTATCGAAAAAAGAGTAAAAGAAAATTTTGTAAATGTTGTCAGTGGTAATCTTACCGTTGATTTTTCTGTAAATGCGCAAATAGTTCTGTTGGGAGAAGAAGTTCAGTTAATTGATAGAAGTCGTTCTGAAAAAGAAAATATTATTAATCGTTTTTGGGATTTTGGGGATGGGAAAACAAGTAATGAAGTAAATCCAAGACATAAGTATGAAAATCCCGGGATTTATTCCGTAACTTTAACTGTATACACGGAGAATCAGAATAAATCAGTAACCAAAGATGGATATATAACTGTCCAAGAAGGCATTCCACCCAAAGCAAAATTCTCTGTTAGTCAAATAAAGCCATTTATTTATGTTCCAGTTCAGTTTTCGGATTTATCAGAAGAAGGAAGTGCACCTATTACAGATTGGTTATGGGATTTTGGGGATGGTAATACTTCAAATGAAAAGAATCCTCAATATGCTTTTACAAGAATTGGAAATCAACAGATAAAATTAACAGTTACGAATAAATTTGGCACCAGTTCTTTTTCACTTCCTGTAGAAGTTATTTACTTGCCCCCGATTGCAGAATTTTCGGCGGAACCTCTTGTTTTGTATGAAGGGAGTTCGGTATTCTTTGCAGATTTATCTACAAAGGGGACAGAGCGAATTGTTCGCTGGTTATGGAATTTTGGAGATGGTTCTACAGAAACAATAGAATATCAACCTTATTCACATGAAAATGGAAATACAAGCCATACTTATACACAATCCGGTGTATATTCAGTATCTTTAACGGTAAACACAGGCACGACTTCCAATAATGAAAGTAGTATTACAAAAAGTTCTTATATTACGGTTCATAAACCACCTATACCTAAATTAAGTGTTTCTACAAGAAGTCCTGTTATACAAAAAGAAGTGGTTTTCCTAAATCGGACTGCGTTAGGAACAGAGACAGAATTAACTTATGAATGGGATTTTGGTGATGGGTCTCCGGTCAAAACTATGAGTACGACCGATTCTGTTTCCCATATTTATACAGAAGCAGGAGTGTATGATGTTATATTAAAAGTGAAGACACCGTTAAAAACATTTAATAGCGAACCTGTTAAAGTATATGTAGATGCTCCTCCTATACCCGATTTTGATTATAATCCTAAACGGATAACAGTAGAAGATTTAGTTCAATTTACGGATTTATCCAACTCTGAAGGAGCACGTCCTATAATTGGTTGGGTATGGTCATTTGGTGATGGTTCTGAAGTATCAACTATGCAAAACCCGAACCATCGTTTTGAAAATCCTGGAAAATACAAAGTAGAGATGTATTTGCTATTTACACATTCCAAAAGTGGTGAGCAACTCACAACATCGGCAGTTTCAAAAACATTAACTATAGGTTCTGCAGTTCCTCCAACAGCCGGATTTAGAGTAGAAAGTCCTTGTGCTATTGTAGGGAGTGAAGTCAAGTTTTACGACCAATCTAAGTCAGGAACAGCCCCCATTGTCAATTGGGAATGGGATTTTGGTGACGGTGAAACTTCCAATGAACCGTCTCCTATACATGTGTATTCTAATCCGGGAACTTATACCGTAAAATTAAAAGTTCAAACGGAAGGTGGTCTTGAATCAGAATCTGTCAAACAAGACTATGTCGAAGTAAGTGAATATTCAAGTCCTTTGGATATATTCGTAAGAGAACGCGACCCTGAATACACATGGACAACACCTGAGGAATATCCTGTAAGTTACACATCAGGTTCGGTATCAATACGATTAGCAACAGCATATATAACTCGGATGACTTCCCAAGCCTGGCGTTCGGCAGATGAATTGTATAGTGGCAGGATATGGAAACATAATTTAGCAATTATTGTTCCTGAACGCAAACGCAATAATACCTCTTTATTATTTATTGACGGAGGAAGTATTAACAGTGCACCACTTAATGATGATGAAAGATTGTTTATGGGTGAACTTGCTGCTTTATCAGGCTCTGTAATTGTTCATATAGATAATGTTCCTAATCAACCTATTGTGTTTATTGATGACTATGATGCAGAAAGAAATGTCGTTCTTAAATCTCGCACAGAAGACGATATTATTGCTTATAGTTATGATAGATATATGAATGAGTATAAGAACGGTAACAATGATTATCGTTGGCCTGTTTTGTTTGCAATGGCAAAAGCTGCTGTTCGTGCTATGGATACTACACAGGCGATTCTGGGAGATAATGCTCCATCTGAATTTATTATATCGGGAGGTTCAAAACGCGGATGGACAACATGGCTGGCAGGTTTGACCGATTGCCGTATTAAAGCAATTGCACCGCTTGTTATAGATGTCCTGAATATGGATAAGCAGATGGAACATCATAAAAAGGTATACGGATATTGGGCACCTTCTATTTATGCCTATGCACAGATGAAGGTTTTTGATAGGCTTGTCCCTAACGGCGGAAATTTGCTACCAGAAGCAGAAGCACTTTTGAAACTTGTAGACCCCTATGAGTATTTAGAAAGAACACAGAATATACCTAAGTTTCTTATGAATTCTTCGTGTGATGAGTTCTTTGTCCCAGATTCCTCGCTATGGTATTACAGAGATTTATTAGGTGAGAAGTATCTAAATTATGTTCCCAATGTTTCTCATGGACTTGGAGATGAATTTGATTTTGATACACCTGCTGTTCAAAATCTTTTGGCATGGTTTTTAGCAAAAACCCAGAATATCCAATTACCGATTTTTACATGGCAAAAAGTTACAAACGGAAGTACAAATACATTACAGGTACTTGTAGATAGTCAGTTTACCTCTTTAATAAAAGAGGTTAAACTATGGAAATGCACGAATCCCAACGCAAGAGATTTCAGAAAATATAAGATTGATAACATTGGAGTTCAGTATCAAAGTGAGACACTACAACCTTTATCTCCAGGAGTTTACCAGGCAACGGTAAATGCTCCTTCACAAGGTTATACAGCGTATTTTATTCAATTAACATTTAATAATCCTGCACGATTTCAAATGGCTGTTCCGGGTTTAACAGTTCCTCCATTAGTTTACACAACTTCTATTTATATTACACCGGAAGATTATCCTCAATATACTTCCGAAAGATATACAAATTATAAATACCCATATTTAGTCCTTCGTGGTTCTCCATATCAAATGGGTAGTGACTATGGAAATTTGATGAAAAATGAAATCATCAACCATGCGAATTATGTGTTAAATAATTTAGGAAGGTTCGGTGTTACTCAGACAAATCTTGATAATGCATGGAATAATCAGCAAGGAAGTATTGATGAAAGGATACAACAAGAGCTACAAGGTATTTCAGATAGTACAGGCATTACTTATGATGCATTAGGGAAACTGCAATTAGTTGAATGGCTAAGTCCGTATTCAACTACAAAATCTTCAGGTTCCTTACTATGGTCAACAGCAACCAATATGCCTCCCTTCTTTGATTATTCTCCGTTAATTCAAACATATTCATTAAATAGACAGCTATATAATGGCGGACAGCAAACCTATCCAGTTGTCGTTTTCTACATACCGGAAAACGGATTTCCCCATGTATTATTCACTTTTGCAGGGATGGTTGTTAGTAGAGCAGGTGTTAATGCCTCGGGCTTAACATACGGAGATATACCTGTTTCTGGAGAATCTATCATATTAAATGAGAATATGTTAACCGCATTTCGTAGTGCTATGTATGATTTAAATAGACTGAATTCTTTTGTAGAATGGACAGGTAGTTCTTCATTGGGTAGATTGCACTCTTATCTATTAGGAGATGGAAGATATGAACTGAGAGGAGCAAAATATGTGGTGAAGTCATCAACGAGGTTATTAGTAAGAGATAATGATACAAACGATGATTATCGTCCTAATATTTTAGCAAATGTAGTTTACGATGCAGATGCAGCAACGCGGGCAAACAGCATTTATACCTTAATAAGAGATAACTACGGGCTCTTAGTAGAGTCAGGTTTGTATTCCTTATCGCGAAGAGGAGCCATTAGTAATTACAACCTGATGAATCTGGTAATTGATGCTACTGCTTTCAAAGGACATGTTGCTATTGCCAATGGTATACAAGACGCATCTACTCAGACATTTGAAATCTATGATTTCCAATCCATTTTGCCGTAAGTAAAAAAGTTTTTATAGGGTTTATCAAAATTAAAGGGCATAAGAAGTGGGGTATTGTTAATGACAAAAGTGCATGATTGTATTTCTCGTGGAGATAATATTCTCAAAAAACTGAAGGAATTGAAAGGTAGAACTTTAGTTGTTTCAATGGATATTCCATGGAAAGGAGTTAAAAAATATATTTCATGGGAACCTACAGAGATTATTTGGGCACAGGAGATGGAGTTAGATGTTATTGAAAATATGGAAAAGAAACTACCTAATTTCGATTGGGTTATCGGAATAGGTGGAGGCGTGAGTTGTGACCTTGCAAAATATATAGCATGGAAAAAAGGTATTCCACTGGTATTAGTCCCCACAATAGTTTCTGTAGATGCCCCCTTTACTCCTTCTATTGCGGTAAGAGAAGATAATGTAGTCCGTTATATAGGGAACATTATCCCAAATCATATTTTTGTTGATTATCGGATAATTCAAGAGGCTCCGAAACATTTAAATAGGGCAGGAGTTGCAGACCTGTTAAGTATTCATACCGCCTTATGGGATTGGAAATGTGCCGCAGAGAATAATAATGAAAGATACGATAGGCAAATTGCCCAAGAAGCAGAAGAGTGCCTAATAGCAATAGATAAAAGGGCCGAAGAAATATATAATGTTACTCCTCAGGGGATAGATACGATTGTAGATTTATATTGTAAAGAGGTGGAATTGTGTAATATATTTGGGAATGCACGACCTGAAGAAGGCTCCGAACATATCGTAGCCTATCATGTTGAATATTTAACCAAAAAACAATTTTTGCATGGGGATTTAGTAGGGCTGGGAATATTTTGTATGAGCAGGTTGCAGGAGAATAAAGTAGAATGGATAACAAATTTATTAAAAAGATGTGGCGTTAAGTTTCGAGTTGATGGTCTATCCAGAAATGAAGTATCACAGACCTTATTAGGGTTGAAAAAGTTTAAAGATGATACAGAATTGTTTTATAGTGTTATTGATGTAAAAACCATTAGCAATGAATTTGTAAATGATATATTATATGAACTGAACTTAACTTAAAAGAAGGAAAGGGATATGAAAAAAATGATAAGTATTCTTATTATTTCATTGATTTTGTTACTTGGAATGTCAATGAAAACCTGGGCTGAAACAAAAACTTTTGTAGAAGGAAAACCTATTTGGTTAAAAGAACGAACAAAAGTGATGAATGACTTTGCGGGTTTTCGGGCAATTTTCAATGTAGATAATACTGAAAATGTCTTATTGCGTTGTGCAGGACATGATTTTTATAGAGTTTATGTAAATGGTAAATTTGTGTTTTACGGTCCTGCGAGAGGTCCACATGGCTTTCATCGTGTAGATGAAGTAAATATATCTAATTATTTACAAAAAGGAGAAAATATTCTTGCTATAGAGGCGATTGTTTATAATGTAAATGGGTATGGTATTACAAATCAACCCGGTTTTATTCAAGCGGAGATTATGCAGGGGAATAAGGTTTTATGTGCCACAGGTTCTGAAAAATATTCCTTTATCGGTTTCGATTTAAATTATAAATTTAAAAAAGTAGAGCGGTATAGTTTTCAGAGAGGTTTTTCAGAGGCATATCGTCTAACCCCTCAATCATTAGATTGGATAGTAAAAAAGGAAAATGCACCCACTCCTTATGAAATAGAAATTCTGGAAAATAAAGCACTTATTTCTCGTGGGGTTCCTATGCCCACATTTGAAAAAATATTACCTGAAAAAATAATCATCGAAGGTAAAGTTAATTTACAAAAACCTATAGAAAAGCCCTGGATTAATAAGAATGTTGAACCAAGGTCCGATTTTCTTGGGTATCCTTTTAACCAACTTGAATATTCGCCCCCGAAAGATTTCCAAAAAATGACCATTGAAAAGGGAGAACGAAAAGAACAATCAGTCAGTTTTCCTCTTCTTATCAATGCATCAACTTATAGAGTATTTGATTTTGGGAGAAGTATGACAGGTTTTGTCTGCTTAAAAATAAAAGTAGATGAACCTACAAAAGTGTTTATTACTTTTGATGAAATGTTGAGAAATGAAACAGTAGACTGGAAACGATTGGGTTGTCATAATGTTATAGCATTACACTTATTGGAAAAAGGTGAATATAATTTTGAATCTATTGAACCTTATACATTTAGATATATGCAAATTACCAATACAAATACATCAAGTACCATTATATCAACAGGTATAAGACTTTATGAAAATCCAGAGGCTCAAAAAGCGAAATTTGTATGTTCCGATGAAAGATTAAACCGAATTTTTGAAGCAGGTAGAGCCACATTTGCTCAAAATGCAGTAGATATTTTTATGGACTGCCCTCATAGAGAAAGAGCAGGTTGGTTATGCGATTCATTCTTTACATCACGGGCAGGACTTGTTTTAACAGGTAATACATCTGTAGAGAAGAATTTCTTTGAAAACTTTATGCTTCCGCCTAAATTTGAATTTTTGCCCGATGGAATGTTACCTATGTGTTATCCTTCCGACCATAATAACGGACAATTTATCCCTAATTGGGCTATGTGGTTTGTTGTTCAACTGGGTGAATATGTAAAACGAAGCAATGATTGGGATTTGGTAAATGCTCTCCAGCCCAAAGTATTGGCACTGGTTAAATTTTTCGACCAATACAAAAATTCAGATGGACTTTTAGAAAAATTGCCCAGTTGGGTATTTGTTGAGTGGTCAAGAGCAAATGATTTTGTTCAAGATGTAAATTATCCATCGAATATGTTATTTGCTGGTGTTCTTGATACTGTGGCTGAATTATACAAATTACCAGAATACAAACAAGAAGCAGAAAAAATTAGAGATACCATACGCAAACAGTCTTTTGATGGAACTTTTTTCGTAGATAATGCCGTTCGTAAGGAAGGTAAATTAGAAGTTACCCGTAATCGCACTGAGGTATGTCAATATTTCGCATTTTTCTTTAAAGTTGCCACAAGAGAAACATATCCCGATTTATGGAATATATTAAGAAATGATTTCGGACCCCATCGTAAAGAGAATAACAAATATCCAGAAGTCTATCTGGCAAATTCATTTATAGGGAATGTTCTCCGTGCTGAATTATTAACATTAAGTGGAGAAGGAGATAAGGTTCTGGATGAATCCGTTGGCTATCTGGATTACATGGCTCAAAGGACGGGAACTTTATGGGAAAATGTTGATGATGGAGCCAGTTTGAACCATGGCTTTGCTTCGCATGTCGTATATATTTATGACAGAATAGCATTGGGTGTCAGCGAGTATGACCCTGTTAATAAAAAAGTGAAAATTGTATTTCGTCCTTTGTCGTTAAAATATTGTGAAGGTGAGATTCCTGTGGGTAGTAATCAGACTATAAAAGTCAAATGGCAGCAAGATGATAATACAATAAGATATGCAATAAATACCCCGGATGATTATTCTGTCGAGATAGAAAATCTAACTGGTAAAAATTTGGTTAAAGAGACGAATTAACTGTTCGTCAATGGTTAACCGATAAAATATTGAAAATCTTTATCAATCAAAGGTTCTAAATCTTTTTTATAGATGATGGGGTCAGTTACTTCGTTTTTGTGCTGTTCCCAAAAAGACTTCCATTCCTCTATATTATCAATTTTTTTATTGTTTAACTCTACTTTCCACAGATTATTCAATGCCTCTTTACTCGAATTAACAATTCTTGGTTCAGGATGGTTAAGGTTTTCTATAAGCACAGGAGTAACAGACTTTAATCCAATATGGGCTATTGCATAATTCGTTATTATGCATACATCCGTATCCGGGTCAACAAGCCCGCGAATAATTAAATTGTAACTTTCTACATCTTTTGCAATAGCCAAAAGTTCAATGGCTTTTCCACGGACTGTCGGAGCAGAATCAAGAATTTTCTCTCTTAAAATTTTTACGGCTTTATCTTTATTTATCTTAAACAAAATTTCTAAAATATGGGGTGTCGTTGTTGGAGAATAGGAAGGAAGATAATATTCTAAATAAGGGAAAATATCCATTGTTTTTTGAAGTTCTAACAGGCTATTTTTAGCCGTAACTCGGTCAACCTCTTCACCCCATTGTATTCTACTAATAAGTGCTTCAACTGCTGCTCGTTGGTCTTTGTTTAATCCTGTTTTTTCAGTGAGTAATTTATCTTTTTGCTCCCATTCTTTTTTTGCTTCATCTAAATTTATTTCACCTGTTTTGTCATTTTTTTCAACATTGACAATTTCGTCCTTTGTGTATTTAAAGGTTCTATTACCTACTTGTATTGTATAAATTCCATCAGAAGATTCATCAACAATTTTTCCATCAAAAGTAATTCCATTTTTCAAGGTAAATGTGTCAGAAAAAGAAAAGATACTTACAAAAATAAAAGATAAAAAAAGAAACCTTAATAAACAAATTTTGCCCATTTTAATCCTCCTATAAAATTATTTAGGTAGTAAATTATTGAAAATAGAATGCAATTTTTCTATAACTAACCATATTGGGGTCTGTAATTTCGAGAAATCTTCTAACACGAGGGTCATAATACATAGTTAAACCAATACCGACGCCATTATTAGCTGGGACAAAGACTCCTAAATCCGCTGATACTATACCGCCACGAATAATCATTTTTCCGTATGTATTCGAATTATGTCTTGTCTTACTCCTCACGATACACCAGATGGAATTATTGCTGTATAGAAGACCGTCGAATTGAAACGGTCTTCCAGAATCGGGACGGGTTAATTCATCATTAAACCAGATGTGCCGTAAAGTATCTTCGCTAATCCAATTCATATCTGGATTACAGTAATGATAAGTAGCACGGGTTAGAATATCAAGAGGCAAACCTTTTTGGATAAGATAATCCCGTAGTAATTTTACACCCGCTTCATTATATTTTACCGCATGTTCATCAGTTGCATCGTAGATATAAATTTTATCCGGTTGACTTGCTCGCAAACCATAAAAACGAGGAGTGTAATTCGGGTCTGCTAATGCTTTCTGCAATTCCATTCGATTAAATAGTTTTAATTCAGATGTCGTGAAACTAAACTGTTGTCCTTTTCTGCCTGAAACAATTTGTCCTGCATCCACAGAATCAGGGTCAAAATATCCCCACCGCAAAGTTTCTGTTACTTTATTAATTGTTACATTATTTGTTCTGTGTGCATTTCTTGTATCAATACTATACTGACTCCATTGAGGAAATTTTTCATTATTTCTTGCACTATGATTAACACCACGAACAGTCAGATAATCGCCCATCATGATACTTCCCCCTGCAACAAGTGCAAAGGCATTTGTGGTTCCATCTTCTGCTTTCCCAAATTCACCCGGAGCATCTGCATAGGTGACATCTCCCACTACATATACATTCCCTCTTACCAATAATTGCCCTTCTCCTTTAACTTTTCCTGCAATGACTAAATCTCCATTTACTGCAACAGTCCTTTCAATCTGTATTGGGTCTTGTTCTGTTCCAATAAGTATGAGGTTACCATCATAAGTTCCTGTTGTTGAAAGACTATTAATAGCAGAATTGGATGCGGTAGGTAATGGGTTATTTATGTCCGTTGGTATATATACAGAACCGCGCGGAACACCATAAGCAACGCCTGAAGTTATTTGTCCTGGTGGTGGAGCTTCCCCTTCTACTATTGTATTATCAAAATGAACCCTTCCGTTTGCAGTATTCAAAACCACTTGAAATTCCTCATCATCAACTATGCGATTATTATTATCATCTGGGTATGGAGCCGGAAAATTGTTCGGTACAAGACCATCTGTTTGTGCTCGTTCATCTGTAGGATAATTCATATATAAATTTGCAAATTGTACAAGGTCACCGTTAGGGGTTGTTCCAGCATTCTGTAAATTTGCAATTATCATATTCCCTGAAGCATCTTGAACGATTTTCCCATTGTTACTATTAATACGGTATGATTTTAATGTAGAATTTTGCAGATCCGAGGCGGAAAATTGTGTCCCATCAGGTTTATAAACTCTACCTCTTGTATATAATGTACCTGCTGTACGGCTGTCTGCCTCTGTTGGTCTTACTAACATGGATTCCAGGGAGGCAACCTTGATTCGGTCAAATGTATTGTAATTAGCAGGGTCAGAATTTCTAAACAAATCTAATGATTGAAACTCTGCATGGCATAAAATGCAGCTAATATTATTTGCAAGAACAGAAAATTCTGTATGAGGACTTGTTCTTCCTCCGATATTAACAACCTGAACAGCTGTTTTTGCAATACCATTTCGCCTTGCTGTCGATGTAATTGTTAGAAATGAACGAGACCATTCATCATATCTTGCGATGTGGACACTTTCGATTTGTGCAATCTCTTGATTGTTGTTAGGGTCTCTTAATACAATAGGTTGACTAAACAAAGCCCAACCTCTTTGGTCATATCCAGACGGATAGGTTTCGAAAATACCATTTCGATTTCCCGTCTCATCAACATCTTTAGTTCCGTTAAAATTCAAGTCTTCATTTATTAGAATACCCAAATTATTATCGAGATAATACCGATAGGAAGCCCAGTTTCTTGTAGTGTTCCCGCTTGTTTCTAAATAGTCATCCCAAAGCCTTTTTAACGCCAGGTCTATACCTGCTTGCGATGCTTCTCTTAAAATGATATCATCGGCAGAAAAATCGGTTTCTCTTTTGTTGTTTACTACTGTTGCCGTGATAACCCCTATAGCACCTAAAATTACGATTATAGCAACGGTGGTAAAAATTAAAGCGATACCTTCTTTTCGTTTTCTTATAATACGCATAACTCTATCTCCTAATTTTCTAATTTAACTATTCCGCTGAGCTCGGCGCGAATTAAAGGTCCTTCACCCGGACCCATTCGTTTCGTTCCTTCTAAATAAATATATAACAAAGTAGGTGTATTTTCTTTATCACTTCTATCGGGTAGTAATTGAAACTCTACATTACTTATACAATTTGCACTTCCTATTACGCGTCTGTTATTTTCCTGAACCATTACCAATCTTCTTGTTAATGCTCTATCCCCATTGGTATCTTCACCGTCATCTAAAATAGCATTCGGTGGAACTCCTTCAGAGGAACGGTCTTCATTTTCATATTGAACAACAATAGGTTGAGATGATTGGAGAAATGCAGGTGTATTAACGGGCACAGGTATAAAGAAACGCAAACCCTTTCCATTATTTTGAACTTGAATTGCTTCTGCTCCTGCAGGTGCTGTCGGAGGAGTAACATTAGTGCTAACTTCTGAATAGGCTTGTTTCACTAATTCAGAAAGTTCATTAAAAGTATTTCGCAAATCCGAGTCAATTTCATTTTGAGCATAGGAGAGTGAAGATGATTTTACAGAAGATTGTAGGGCGAGAAAACTTAAAAGTGAAATAATACCCATTAGTGCTATGGATATAGTAACTTCTATTAAAGTAAAACCAAAAATTCTTTTTTTCATATATGCGCCCTCATTTTATCTGGAAGTTAATATTGTAGCAACAGTATCTCTTATAGTGTGCCCACGGATAGATGTCCATGTGGCTGTTACAAAAACCTGAACAGGATTGTTTGTTCCTCCTGCAGGTTCTCCATTCATATTTCTGCAGTCCACGCTTATTTGCAAATCAGGTATAGGTATAGGATGTTCCGCTACAGATACCATTGATAACCAATCATTGGATGTTTTCCCATTTATCCATGCATAAAAACCTTCCCAGTTAAAATTATCATCACTTACCGCAAAGTCTTTTCGTTTTTCTCGAATAGCTTCAATTACTGCACGGCAAGCATGTAATGCCTGTATCCGCTCTCTCTGAACTTGAAGATTATTATGTGATGAAACCAATGTAACTGCAGTAACTCCAACTACAAAAGCAAATATAGCAACTGCAATCATAATCTCTATTAATGTTAAGCCCTCATTTCTTTTTCTATCCATCATATATTTTAATCCTGCTTATTTTATTTGTCTAAATATAACATATTTACTTTCTTAATAGATTATAACATAAAAATATAGAAAATATTTCAAGAAAATGGAAAATTCCACAATAATTATGGAATATTTCACTCAAACAGAAGAAAAATTTATTTTTAGATAAGTTCCCTATAACTACTTATATGAATGTAATTTATATGTGTTATTTTAAAATCTTTGCTCCATCTGAAGGTGGGGAGATAATATAAGAACCGTTTCGTCCTGTAGTAGCGTTATATTTTTCAATCAGTATTTTAACAAAATTTTCACTATGCTTCGTCTCAACTAAATTGATAGTACAACCACCAAAACCAGCCCCCGTCATTCTTGCACCTTTACATCCTTCAATATTTCTTGCTATCTCTGTCATTACTTCTAATTCCCGATTAGTAACTTCGTAGTCTTTTTGAAGACTAAAATCCGATTCGTTAAGTAAATCTCCCACTCTGGAAATATTTCCACTTTTTAATGCATCAATACAAGAAAGAACTCGATTATTTTCAGATAAAACATGAAAAGCCCGTTTATAAGATATAGGATTCATTATATTTTTTGTTGGAATTAGTTCTTCTATAGTGAAGTCTCTCAAATGTGTAGCAGATTTTTTGTAGAATTTATTCAAAGTATTTAATGCCTCATTGCATTCTGCTACGCGTTCATTATATTTTGAACCTGTGAGACCTCTTGGACAGTTTGTATTTGCTATAACAAAAGTATGTTCGGGCAACTCAATAGGGATTAATTCATAATTTAAAGTTCTACAATCTAAAAACAAAGCATGTCCTTTTTTCCCACACCTCGAAATGAATTGGTCCATTATCCCTGATTTTAACCCAAGAAATTCGTTTTCAACGCGTTGTCCTAATTTTGCTGCCTCTGCATCATCTAAATTGAAATTTCCTACGGCTTCAAATAATTTTAATACAGCCATTTCAAGAGATGCGGAACTACTAAGCCCACATCCCATAGGAACATCACCGAATATAACGCCATCTACTCCGGGAAGATGAAAATCTAATTTTTTTAATTCATGAGAAACGCCCATAATATAATCCATCCATGGGTCAATGGGATTGCGAGATGGGTAGTTGATATCTGCAATACTTTGACGGTTGATATTTAATGCATAAAAATTTAATAACGAATCATGTCTTTTTTTGCCTACGATATATGTAGCCTGTTCAAGTGCCATAGGGAGCACATAACCGTGATTGTAATCGGTATGTTCTCCGATGATATTTACCCTACCCGGAGCCTTTACAATAACATCTGGAGTAGTATTAAAGAGATGTTGAAACTGACCTTCTAAATATTCCAAAATTTCTCCCATGGATATTATACTCCTGATAATAAATTGAGGTTTTAAGAATATTTATACTATGGCTTGTTCTGTTATGGGGTCAAAAAAATGAATTTTATTAATATCGGCATTGACGATAAAAGGTTTGCCCACAGGTGGTTCACTGTTTAATTTCAGTTTCACTGTAATGGTATTCACACCTGTATTTAAATATAAGTTTATTTCAGAACCCATAGGTTCAACTACATCTACAATGGCTGATATGGAAATACCTTTTTGGGGTATTTGATTTGGATTAATCATAAAATCCTCTGGACGAATACCTAAAATTATTTTTTGATTAATAAAGTTTTTCAAATGTTCTTGCAAAGTTTCTGGAACAAAAATTTCAATATTTTTAGTATCGGTAAAGTATATATGCCCATCTTTAGATATAATAGTCCCTTCAATCATATTCATAGGTGGACTGCCTATAAAACTTGCCACGAATTTGTTGGCTGGTTTGTTATAAAGTTCCAGAGGTGTTCCTATTTGCTGAACAGTCCCTTCATTCATAACAACAATACGGTCTCCCATTGTCATGGCTTCGATTTGGTCATGAGTTACATAAATAATGGTGGCTTTTAGTTGATGATGTAATTTCGATATTTCGGCACGCATCTGGACACGCATTTTAGCATCCAGATTGGAAAGGGGTTCATCGAAAAGAAAAACTTTAGGGTTGCGAACAATGGCTCTACCTACCGCCACTCTTTGTCGTTGTCCCCCAGAGAGAACTCTCGGTTTGACATTTAAATAATTAGTTAAACCTAATATTTCAGCCGCTTCTCGAACTCGTTTATCAATCTCCTGTTTGGAAACACCTCTTAACATTAAGCCAAAGGCCATGTTTTTATAGACAGTCATGTGGGGATATAACGCATAATTTTGAAAGACCATAGCGATATCGCGGTCTTTCGGATGAACATTGTTTACTAATTTGCCATCAATCAAAATATCCCCGGAAGTGATTTCTTCTAAACCTGCTACCATACGTAATGTTGTCGTTTTTCCACATCCCGAAGGTCCTACCAATACTACAAATTCTTTATCCTCTATTGTAATTGTTACATCTTTAACAGCAGTAAGGCCATTGGGATAAGTTTTCGTTAAATGTATTAGTTCAACTTTTGCCATCTTTATTTTTCCTATTCTTTTTTGTATATAGTATATTTATATTGTATTTTGTTTTATGTCGCTAATTAAACTTGTCCTAAAATCTGCAGGTATATCTGGGTTGTTAATAATTAGTGAGTTGATAATACATTCCATAATATATGTATAACCCGAAACATTTTCCGATTGTTTATCAGCGTAAAAATATTTGGGTGTATTTATATCTATTTTTTGAGGTTCAAGGTTTTGGGTAATTACAATTCTGACTTTTTCAATAGAGAGGGAACGAATATCTTGTGCTGTTATATTAGTATTTTGTTCTTTTTTTAATATGTTTAATAAAGAACCGATATTAGTTCCTCTTCCGGGAATGTAATATAGATTTAATTGTAAGTTATTAATGTATATATCATAATAAATTTTAAAATGGGAAGAAATATGTATCTTTGTTTGTATATGTCCTGATTGGAAAACAGGTTCATCAGGAAAAGGAGGTAAGTTTTTTATATATAAGTTTTTAAAATTAATAGAAAAATCCCAAGGATTTAAATAAGCCTGGTCAAAGTGGAGAGATATATTCGATGGTTTTGAAAATCTCTTTTCAACAATATTTGTTATAAAAAGGGTTCGACTGTATGGATAAAAGACAAAAATGCAACAAAGAAGAAATAGCAAAGAACCTGAAAGACTTATAACATAAAATATCTTTTGTTTGAAGGTAGTTTTTGCTTTCTTCTTTTTTGTAGGTCTTTTCTTTTTAGATTTTTTTTCGGGTGTGTCAGTCAAAGGTATGAGTCCAGTTTAATACCTTTTTGTGAAGGGATTTCTGTTTTTTCTTTAAACTTTCTTTACTGTCTTTTAATTTCATAGAAAGAGGCACCTCTACAGGCACCTGTTTGGGACTCCAAGAAAAACAGAAGGTGGTGTCATAACCATTAAGTATAAGGTATATCTTTACATTTTGAAGCCCTTCTTTGGGAACAAGGATTTCATTAGCGTTATAGGGAAAAATAAGGGTAACCTTTCGCTTAAATCTACGAAGGGTTCCCGATGGGATTTCTTCCAGTGATTTATCCAGAATAATCTGAGTGGGATGTATTTCTGTATTTTCATTCAAGAGCATGTAAATGTTAAATTCTCTTAAACAGACGCTATCATAAGCAATACTCATATCTTGAAAGGAGGAATCCAATACAATATCAATTGTTACTCCTTGTGATGGAGAACTCGGAGATGTCCATACAGCCTGGCTTTCAGGATTAAATATTTTTGGATAAGGACCCCGCATACATTGAATATTTGAGATAGGATTATCCGGAACGAAAGGTATTAATTCTCCTGCGGATACCATTTCTTCCTTATCTTTCTTATCTGTACTTGTTTTACAACTTATTTCGGAAACAACGCAATAAATGCATGAAATTAATATAAGCAAAGTATTAACAAAAAATTTAATATTAGAACAAAAACAAGTGTTCATTTTTAAATATGTAATTTTTTTATTTACCATATCTTTATGAAACTTTATTTTTACTTATATTAACAGATTTACTAAAAAATTAAAAATAAACACACATTATTCTTTTTTTTGAGGTTCCGTAGTTGAAACATCTACATGAGGTTTTGTTAAAGTTTGTTGAGTATCTTTTTTTACAGGTAAATCAATCGCACTTTTGCTTTCTTCTCCACCCTTACCATATTTTACAAGAACCATTTCTCCATCATTAGTAGATAATTTAACAATACCAAGAGGTTTTACCTCATCATTTAGCCAGATTTCTTTTGTTGTATTGTCCTCATCAATTCTGTAATGTTTTGCTTTGATTTTTCCATTTTTAAACTCAACATCTTCTTCACCAATAAGTTTTTTCTTTGAAGTCGTTTCCGTATTATCTGGCATGGTTTCACTATCAATATTTTGGGGAGGATTGGCACCTTCACGAACAATTATTTTATGAATTTTTTCTTTTCCATTTTTATCGTAAGAAATAAGAAAGCGATACACAGAAGGAAAGCCTTCCGTAGGTATAATTTCCGATTCTAACCATAATGCAGTGGTATTTTCATCTGTTTTTTCTGTACCCGTTATTGCCTGTCTTAATAAAATATGTGTTTTTGTTGTTTTATCTGTTATTTCATAAATAGCCCAGACACCGGGTTCGGATGAAAGCATCTTGCCTCTAAATAAATCTTCTATAAAACCCTGGGCAATTATTATTTTAGGGGAAAGTATAAATACAAAAAATAACTGTATATAGAAAATTTTATTGCAGGAAAAAAATTTATTCGTTTTTTTGAGAGAAAAATTACAAAACATATCTCATATAAACTAAATTAATAATCTTTGAATTTCAGTTTCTTTGTCTTCAGGTAGAGAGATAATCTCGTTTAATATATGAGCAACTTTATTCGAATCCGTCTGTATTAAGGTGTAAAGCAGTTTCAAAGTTAATTTTTGAATTAATTGGGGTGCATCATTAAGTTCTCGAACCATTTGAAAAAGATGGGTAGCATATATATCAAATATTTTTATAGAAATACTTTTTTCCGGGTTAGACATATCTTCCGGGGTAATGGGATAAATTCCATCGTCTTTCCACTCTTCAATCATGAGTTGCGTTTTTTCTGCTTCCCGCAGAATAAAATGTTCCCGAAGTCTTTTTTTACAGTATTGAGTGAGAAAACGGACATCTTCACACAGTTCATCTGCCTGGAGTAATCCTTGCTGGTCTAATAACTTAATATATTCCGATTTAAAGTATGCTGTGTAACTGAACCCGCGGAAGTGTAATCGAGGGAAGGGGATAAATCTTGCGAAACCATTCTCATCACAGAATAAAAGTCCTCGTCTTCCCGATGTGTTCCATTCTACAATAGTTAAAGTCGCATTGATAGTTTTTCCACTGGGCACAACTATATCGTGATACGGATATTCATACTGAGTTTTCTGGACATTTTGCGGGTCAATAGATATTCCATCATATATAATTTTTACATTTGGGTATTGCATTAAATAAGGAGCAAAAATATCAGTAATTTCCTCTAACGCAAGCACCCCTCGTATAAGGGAGGTATTATCATTGGGTAGAGCAATTCGAACATACATACCTGTGGAATTTTCGTATTCTGTAACAGGTTCTGGTTCGGATACTTCAAATACAGATAAATTTTCTATATCTCCCTTGATATAGAAACAATACAGATTATTTCCATCTCGATAAATGCTTTTCCACGATACTTTGTTCCCCAAAGAAAAGGCACGAAATCGCCCTTTACCGTATTTCCCATGCAAAATTCTTTTTTCATTTGGAGTAACATATTCGCCTCTTTTCCAGGAACCACCTAAATTGCTAAAAGAAATTAAAGCCTCTTCAAATTGCAATCCATTACCATCATCAATAATATCAATATAATCCAAACCGCTTAATTCGTTTTCAATAAAACGAACCTGTACCTGTTTTGCCTCTGCATCGAGGGCATTCCAGATTAATTCAACAATGGCATTTAAAGGACGGGTTTTTCCTATAGTTTCGAGATGGTCTTCTTTAACTTGAATGTGTATTGTTCGCATGTGTTGACCTTATTTTAAAGTTCCCATGATATTTTAATAAAAATGATGCTTGTAAATAAATTATTCATCATGGGTTTTAAGAAATTTTTCGATGGTCTACGACCCTGCATGCTTTTCCTGTAGAGCGTTCCAATGTATTCGGCGGAAGCAACTCTATATTAACATGAATTCCTGTAATTTCATTAATTTTGCGAAGGACACGGTCTCGTAGAGATTGCATCTCACTCATTTTATCGGAGATATATCCGGGTTGCAGTTCTACTTTTACAGATATTTCATCTAAGATACCCGGTCTTGATACTTCAATTAAATAATGGGGAGAAATTCCTGGAACTTGAAGAATGGCTTCTTCAATTTGAGATGGGAATACATTTACACCCCGAATGATTAGCATATCATCTGAGCGTCCTTTTACACGGGACATCCGTTTTGTCGTCCTACCACAGGGACATGGGCTGGTGTCTAAATAGGCAAGGTCTCTTGTCCTGTAACGGATTATTGGAAACGCTTCCTTTGTTAAACTTGTAAAAACCAATTCACCATATTCGCCCTCTTTTACAGGTTCAAGTGTAGAAGGGTTTAGGCATTCTACAATAAAATGGTCTTCTTGAATATGCATACCCTTCTGCAAATAACACTCACCACTTACCCCCGGTCCAATAACTTCACTAAGTCCATAATTATTGAAAGCCATAATTCCTAATTGCTCTTCAATTTCTTTCCGCATATCTTCAGTCCACATTTCACCCCCAAAATGTCCATATTTTAGAGATAAGTTTTTTGGGTCTATCCCTGTTTGTTTGGCATGTTCCGCAATATTTAAGGCATAACTGGGGGTGCATATTAAAACATCGGGTTTTAAATCCTGAATTAGTAAAATTTGTCTTGCGGTATTTCCAGAAGCAGCGGGAATAATTGTTGCTCCAACTTTTTCTACTCCGTAATGTAATCCAAAACCACCTGTAAAAAGTCCATAACCAAACGATATTTGCACAAAGTGTTCTCTTCGTAACCCCCCTGCTACAAGAAATCGGGCGCATAGATTTGCCCATGTTTCAAGGTCTTTATGTGTATATGCTACCAATGTGGGTTTGCCTGTTGTACCGGAAGAACCATGAATTCTCGCTAATTCATCTTTAGGAACAGCAACCATTCCTAATGGATAATTTTGTCTTAAATCTTCTTTTACAGTAAAAGGTAATTTTCTTAAATCATCAAGAGACTTTATATCTTCTGGTTTTACTTTGTGTTTATCAAAAGAATTCTTGTAAAAAGGAACTGTATTGTAAACTCTTTCCACTACTTTTTTTAATAATTCTAACTGCAACTTTTGCCGTTCTTCCGCTGTTATAGTTTCTGCAGAATCCCAGATACAATTATCAAACGGTAACGAACTCATTTATAGGTACCTTATATTACTGATTGGCTTTTTCATATAACTGGACACTGTCCAAAACATTAATCCCCTTCTTTTGTAATGCCTTTATAGCAAGGTCAGGCTGGTCAAATCGAAAAACAATAACGGCTTTATCATCACTACGGAAGGTAAATGCATACATATATTCGATATTCAATCCTTCATTTTCAATTACTTCGAGTATTTTGGCAAGACCACCGGGTTTATCTTCAACTTCAGTAGCAACTACTTCGGTGATATTAACAATAAATCCTTCTTTTTCAAGAACCTCTTTTGCTTTTTTCCAATCTTGAATAATAAGTCGCAGAATTCCAAATTGTTGAGTATCGGCAAGGGATAAAGTAAGTATATTTATATTATTTTTTGCTAATACTTTACAGGGTTCACTAATTCTACCGGGTTTGTTTTCTAAAAACATGGAAATTTGTTGTATTTTCATATATGAACTCCATCATATTAAGTTAAGTTTATTTATTCATTATAAAAATCATATTTTTCTTAAATCCACTACGCGTTTGGCTTTGCCTTCACTTCGCGGTATTGAATGAGGTTCTACAAGACGAACATTAGCCCGAATATTAATGATTCTTTCAATAGATTGCACAAATTTTTCTTGAAGTTTCTCCATTTCAGCGATACGGTCACTAAACATTTCACTTGTAACTTCAATTAGAATTTCCATCTGGTCTAATCCGTGTTCACGAGTCAATTTTATCTGGTAGTGAGGTGTAGAGCCTTCTACTGCAAGTAAGGCCGTTTCTATCTGACTTGGGAATACATTAACCCCTCGAATGATGAACATATCGTCACTTCTACGGGAAATTTTCTTTATTTTTCGTATAGTTCTACCACAGGGGCAAGGTTCATTGTAAAAGGCAGTTATGTCTCTTGTCCTGTAACGAATCATGGGCATGGCTTTTTTACTGAGGGTTGTAAATACCAATTCACCTTCTTCACCATCAGGTAAGGGCTTTAATGTTTCAGGATCTATAATTTCAGGATAAAAATGGTCTTCAAAAATATGTAATCCGTTTTGGCAAATACACTCATTACCGACGCCGGGTCCAATAATTTCCGAAAGTCCATAAATATCAAATGCCTTTATATTTGCTTCCCTTTCTATATATTGTCTCATGGCTTCACTCCAGGGTTCTGCACCGAATATTCCGATTCGGAGAGGCAATGATTTTAGATCAATGCCTAATTCTCCAGCCCTTTCGATGATATGAACAAAATAACTTGGGGTGCAACATATAACGGTTACATTGAAATCTTTCATAATCATGATTTGACGGTCGGTATTCCCCCCTGAAATAGGGATAACCGTGGCTCCCAAAGATTCTGCACCATAATGGAAGCCTAATCCACCTGTAAATAATCCGTATCCATAGGCATTCTGAACAATATCTCCACGGTCTACACCACAAGCGGCTAAACTTCGAACCATAACATTGCACCATACATCAATATCTTCTTTTGTATATGCTACTACGATAGGTTTGCCTGTAGTCCCGCTGGATGCATGAAGTCGTACAATTTCAGGCATAGGACTTGCAAAAAGACCAAAGGGATAAGTATCCCTTAAATCTGTTTTGACTGTAAAAGGTAATAATTCTATATCCTTTATGGAACGGATATGTTCTGGTTTTACCTTATTTTCGTCCATTCGTTGTCGGTAAAATGGAACATTTTCATAAACCCGCTGAACCATCTTTTGTAATCGGTGTAATTGAATTTCTTCAAGAAAATTTCGGGGTAAGTAATCTACAGAACTGATAGGATTAAATTTACTCCCTGCATCGTGCCAAAAAGAACTCATACTGCAAATCCTTATACTACAAAAAATTTAAAACTTTTTATTTAATAAAAACATGAGATAGTATAATGAGAATACTTATTGTCAGTCAAAAACATGATAAAAAAGGAAGAATAATGAAAGTAAAGAAGAATCAATTTTATTTATTGTTTTTTTGCTTATTATTTGGGTTAATACTTGTGTTACCAGATATACATGCAGAAACAAGTCGTCGTTCTATAGCCTCTCTTTCCACCGATTTATATGAAGTCCATCTATTTAAGAATGGAACAATCAAAGTTTTTTTTGCAAATGATTTAGAAGTTCTATCTTTAGATAGCCCTTCTGTTATGTATGCAGATTCTGATGAAATTGTGCCGTTAAAACTTTCCGGTTTAAATTGGTATAAGGAACCTGTTTCTAACCCGATGGGTGATGGAATAGGTCTGTATGTGCAAGGGAAAAATCTTACATGGGTGGTAGAAGTATATCCGGGAAAACCTTTTTTTACAATTAGGTACCAATACATCAACAATTCAAAAAAAGAGCAGAAAATAAGGTCGTTAATATCAGCACAAGGAATATTAAGTCAATATAGAAAAGAAGAAATTGATAATAATTCTGTAGTTTGCCTTGGAAATGGAAATATATTTGAATCCATGATGGATTATCCTCAATGGGTAAACGGCTTTGACTTGAAATCACAATGGAATCTGGTTTTGTATGACCGTAAAAGAGGGCAGTCATTACTGGCAGGTTTTTTAACTTGTGATAAAGCCTACGGACAAATTACCCTTACTAAGGACGAGAAAAAAAAGACAGTCTTGATAAAATCGGAAAGTGTTTTTGATGCTCCTGTTCAACTTTCGACAGGCAAAACATTGAATGCAGAAGTAATGTATTTCTCCTTAGGTGAGCAAAATCCACATCTCTGTTTGGAACGATATGGGAGGGCTATTGCAGTGATGAATAAATTAAACAAAAATAATGCTTTTTTGCCTCATGGCTGGGATAGTTGGAGCACGGGTCTTAATAAGGATATTAACGAGAAAGTAATCATGGATAATATCCAATTTGTGGACACTCATCTTAAAAGATATGGTTGGAATCAGATTGCTATTGATGCAGGTTGGGAGCGAGGTCCTGCAGATTGGGAGCCACACCCCGAAAAATTTCCTCACGGATTAAAACCGATAGTAGATGAGTTGCATAATCGAGGTATGAAAGCAGGGTTATGGATAGACCTATTTACAGTACCTGAAAATTCAAAGTTGGCTAAAGAACGTCCCGATTGGTTGATTTCCCCAGACGCACGAGGTAAATTATTATTAGGAAGTGATAAAAAGATTTTAGATGTTACTATTCCTGAAGCGTATAATTACACACGGGATATATGTAAAAGAATTACCAATGAATGGGGTTTTGATGGACTTGTAGAAGCCGATTTTGTTTATCATTTGTTGTTAGGAGAAAAATATAAAGATGAAAATTTAACCAAACTGCAGGTATTAAGAAAAGGGTTGGAATCTATTCGTGAAGGAATGGGGAATGAAAAATTTCTTATGACAATGCTCCCTATTAATGTTTCGGGAATGTATGCAGATGGAATCCGAATTGGTTTAGATAATAAGCCTTTATGGTCGTCACCAACTCTTTCTGGAAATTGGGGTTGTGTAGAGTCTCTCAATAATTTTGCTCGCCGATATTATTTGTTTCCTCATTTAGGAGCTCCTGACCAGGATTGTGTTTTTTTAGGTAATACAGAAAGCAATAAGAGGTGGAATATCTCCGATGATAAAAAATTAACACAATCTCAAGTAATAGCATGGATTACCGGTACCGCATTGACAGGTGGAGTTTTTAAAATAGGGGAGGAGTTTACAAAACTATCCCCCAATCAAGTCAATATATTAAAAAAAGTAATTCCAAAATCAACACAATCTGCTCGCCCCATAGATTTGTTTGATAATCCATATCCTCAAATATGGTCTTTACCTGTCTCAGGACCTATATTGGGTGCAAACATTGTTGCTGTTTTTAATTGGGATAAAGAAAAAAACACAAAAGTATCTGTTTTCTTGGAGCAACTGGGATTGGATGGAAATCAACTATATACATTATATGATTTTTGGAATGAAACTTTTGTCGGTGTTATACAAAACGCCTTTATTGTAGATTTGCCCCCTGCTTCTGCATCTTTGTATGGTATTCGCCTTTTAGAAAAGAACCCTATGTTTGTTGCCTCAAATCACCATATTACACAGGGTATTTTTGACATGGAAGAATTAAAATACTTGCCAGCGCAAAAAGAAATGACAGGTATGATGGAGGTAATTGAAGACACGGAATATAAATTAACATTTTTTGACCCGGAAAGAAGAAAAGTTAGGATAGAAGAAGTCAATGTGCCTGATGTCTCATTGGAACAAAAGGAAGGTATTATAACAATTCAGTTTGTTACCCCAAAGGATGTAAATAGAGTAAAATGGAGTATGATTTTTGAATAAAAATATTAAAAAGAGGGTATTCTTTATGTTTAATAAATCTCAAAATTGGGTTGAAAAGAAAATAAATGAATATTGTCAAAAATCTCAAGAATGTGTGAATTTTGGGATGAAAGTACTTACGGGCTGTATTGGTGCGACAGATTGTGAAAATTGGAAAGAAACCACATTGGAGGTTCATAAAGCAGAAAGCAAGGCAGATGATTTGCGAAGGGAAATAGAATATTTTATATATGAACGCTCTCTATTTCCTGAATCAAGAGGGGATATCCTATCACTACTTGAAATCCTTGACCGAATACCCAACCAAGTCCAGCAAACTGTTAAGATGATTGTCGAACAACAAATTCATATACCGGAAATATTGAAAAGCGAAATCAATTCTATATCTACTATTACACAAAAATGTGTAGATATCACAATACAGGGAGTTGAAATGCTATTTTCAAATTTTCGTGAAGTGCTTGAAATTTTAGGTCAGATTGATGCGATGGAAAGTGAAGTAGATAAAATACAATCGGATGCTATTACAAAGGTATTTCAATCCGATATAGAACCGTTTAGGAAAATTTTATTGCGTGATTTGATAAACTCCATAAGTGAAGTAACAAATCATGCAGAGAAAGTGGGGGACTTTATGAGAATTATGATAGTAAAAAGGATGATGTAATGGGAATATTGTTGATTATTATCACATCAGCCCTGTTAGGTTTGACTTTGGGAGGAAATGATGCCGGGAATGTATTTAGAACAGCCGTAGCAACGCGATTTGTTCGTTTTCGAACAGCCGGTTTATTAACTTTTTTCTTTGTTATTGTAGGTGCCGTATTACAGGGTAGTAAGGGAATAGATACATTAAGTGGAATTACAACACAGAATATAAATACATCTATATTAGTAGGATTGGTGGTAAGTTTTGTGGGGTTTATTCTAACTATGTTAGGACAGCCTATAAGTCTTTCTCAGGCTGTTGTTGGAGGGCTTATTGGTTTGGGTTTGACGCAAAATGAAGTCCAATGGAAAATGTTATGGAAGGTATTGATTTGTTGGTTGCTTACACCTTTGGGGGCGGGTATCATTGCGATTATTTGCTATAAAATAATGCTTGTTTCTCTTTCTCATATTAAAGTGGGGATACTTACAAGAGAAACATATATTAGAAGAGGATTGATTATATCGGGCATTATTGGTGCTTATGCATTAGGAGCAAATAATGTGGCAAATACGGTAGGAATGTTTGCAGGGACTATGAAAGATGTTTCAAATACAGAGTTGGCATTATTAGGCGGTTTTTTTATAGGTACAGGGGTTTTACTTTTTAGTAAATCCGTAATGATGAATATAGGTAAAGGCATAGTACTTTTGGATGGATTTTCAGCACTGATTGTAGTTTTATCTTCGGGGATTACAGTATATATTTTTTCATTAGTAGGGGTACCTGTAAGTACAACACAGGCTGTTGTTGGAGCCATTGTCGGAGTTGGGATTTATCATGGAGTTCATACCTTACAATTTAAGGTTATAAAAGATATTCTGTTAAGTTGGCTTGTTGCTCCTATAGCCAGTCTTATTCTTACCTCCGCAGGTTATGCTATTTTCCTGAACAAATAAATTTTTTGTGAAAAAATTAGATTTAAATGTTATAATATATCAAGAAATAAGGAAGTGTAATTATGGATACAATAAATATTAATCCACAAGTAGGGTTGAAAACAGCCCAAATAAGTATGGAATATTACGCAAAAATCCTGAATATGCGGAAAAGTGTTATGCAGCAACAAGGGGATATGGCTATTAAACTAATACAATCCGCAACGCTTCCTCCAACACAAGGGCAAAAGTTGGATATAAAAGTTTAAACCAATTTCAATTTTTTACCAGCGAATATCTATAATAACTTTCTCATTTTCAAGAATAATAATAGGTTGTCTTAATAAAATTGTTATTAAGTTCGTTTTGTATTGTTCATCTTGTTGAATTATACCTATTTTTTCGGTAATTGGTATATACCTATCTCCTTTAACCAGAGTCATACTCATTTGATTAAATCTTAACTTTTCCGCAGGAAGACTGATTTTTGATAGTTCCAATTTTCCATAATGAGGTGCTATTGTGATAGTCGTTTTACGGGGACTGCTATTAAACTCAAACATTCCCCATGATGTCCCTGTAGAGAAGAAGAAAGAAGAGGGGTTCTCTCTTACTCGAGGAGTTATTTTGACTTTTCCGTTGTCAAAATTAAATCCAGAACCTGCAATAAGCATTGAATATGCAGACATTGCACGGGCATAATGTCCACCACATTCAATTTCACTCCATGGATTTTTACGATTTCCTTGATAACGAGAACGAGCACCGGTAACTATTTCTATTGCCTTATCCCAATCCTTTTCAAAAATACAAAGTCCTGCTACCTCATATTCCATGCCTGTCCATATTTCATCACAATAGAGGATTGGTGATTCGGGTCTTCCCCCTTTAGGCCAGGAACAGATTAGCATACCCGGTTCATCATCTTCTGCAAAACGGCGCGGTACCTGAACATGGTCATAAAAATTTTTCCGCCAGTTATTTTTGTAAATAGAATCGAGTGTTGTTTTGATATAGGGTTCGGGGAATAAATATCCAAGTCCTAAAATATGAGCCCACCATTGACCTAATAATTGGTCTGAGTGACACCCAGGCCCATAACAATTCGTTTGATTATAAACTTCCGGTCCAACATCAGGAGCATCAAATACATTAATAAAATATTCTCCATTCCAACAAGTTTCCATATATTTCTTCATACCTGATTCGTATCGCTTCTGACATTCGGAAATCAGGTTTGGGTCAGGAGAGCCTAATTCTTTTAACATGATTTCCATTGCCTTTAATGTAGCAAGATATAAAGTACCAATAAATGTATTTGAGCCATAAATGTGCGTATCATAGGTATTAGGTTGCTCACCGCGAATAATTCCTTCTCCCGTCGGGTCATGTTTTTCTAAGATGTGTTGGAAAACTTTTATAGCATTATTCCAGATAGGTTCCAGCCATTTTTTATCTAAGGAAATTTTATATTCACGATATAACTTTAAAAGGGTTCCTAATTCCCCATCTAAAGCATGGTGTTGAGGACCGCCGATTTCGTTTTTCAATTGAGGTTCTGATGGCGGAACTATAAAACGATGGGGAATGTAAAATTCTTGTTTATCCACCATATAGAATAATTCTTGATAGCGTATTCTTTGTTCTAATTTGGGGAATAAAAACGGAAGTACTTGAGCATAATTGTATACATGAGTGCAATTCATAGGGCAACAGTTATCCGTGCCTTCAAAACCGCCAACTGTTCCATCTTCTAAATATATATAAATAGGAGTATGAAGTGTGGCAATATTTGCCGAAATGGCTTCTAATAATACAGGGGAAAGTGTAGAGGAGAAAAAATCTTTGTGAAACTGGGATGTCCGACTTAATAAGTAAGAAAAATTGTCTATGCAATAATTGGTTATCTCCATAGCATTCTTAAAGTAATTGTTATAGTAATTCCCTAAACGATAGTCATATCGCAAGAGGGGAAGTGTCCAATAATACTGATTTCCACGAGTTCGATTAGGGAAATACCAGGATAAAACGAAAGTAATTACTTCTTTTTCGCCGGGGGATAATTCAAATGGATATGCAATTGTTCCGTTCCATGTATAACCAGGGTCACTGGGTTCTGTGCTCTCTGATTGTGGTAAATTTCCATTTTTTGAAAAACATTGCCAGAAATAATTGAAATCGCTCCATTGCGAACATGTTTGAGGCTCATTTTTCCCCGATGTTTTTAGAGAAAAAACCATATTTCCCCATAGTGGATGTAAAGAGTCAAGTCCCTTGTTATAAGTATAAGGAACATTTGTTATTAATCCAATTAAAGATGCAATCCAGGCCCTCTTATATTCAGATGAAATCCAATCGGTTATTTTCCCGTTACACCATACAACAGAGCCTTTACCTATTTTCTTCTTGATAATTAAAGGTATACCAGTATCTGTTTTTAGCAATACTTCACTTTGCTTTATAGAGATATTGGGTGTTGTTTTATAGATGTTATTAATATCTAATAGAAAATCTTTTAAATTAGGGAATGATTCTCCTAACTTTACTTGATATTTGTTATTTACCCAATTTCCTTTTTTGGAAGCAACAGGTAGCCATGTTTGCAATGTCTTATATGAATTCTTGTCTATAGGATAATCATTGGTAAATATTATCTCATCTATTAAAATATGTCCCCAACCATCGGAAGCGTTATCCACAATTTCAATATGTGCTTTTTTACCTATATATTCTGAAACATTCCATATAACTTTCTTTAAAGTTTCAGAGTTTGAGCCTGTAGATGATAATATTTTTCTTCCATCAACAATAAGGGCGATATAGGAATTTTCAGGGTTATTTCCTCCTCCAATACGGAAATGGATAAATGAGTGTTGAATAGTAAATTCCTTAGATATAGCCGTTCCTGTTTTTTTATCGTCGCCATTGTAAGAATTTATAAAGTATTTCCCCTCATAACCGACAATATCTGTTTGGGAAGGAAATGTTCCATCAGCGGGTTTGTCACCAAAAGCGTCACCTGTGATTGTCCATAAGTTATATGTTCCAGATTCAAAATTGTCAAATATATGAGTTTTTTTAAGGTTCTTTTTGGCTCTATTTATTGCAACTAACCAATCAAAAACAGAGTTTGTGTCTCCACTAACAATCAAATGAGCCCCATCTTGTATTCTTTCATTAAGTTTCTTTATGGTATCTGATGATAAAACTTTATCAGAAGGACCTAACCAATAAACACAGGGATTGCTTGTGTTCTGGTCATCACTTGGATTGATATTTTCTTGATAATTTATGTGAACTCCTCGCAAAAATCGTAATGGTTGTGCACAGTCATATAAATTGGTATATAACTGAATATCCTCTTTAAACTCCTCTTTGCCAGTAGAAGTTATACCCATATCAATAGATGTTGTATCTATTTCCTTTTGAGTCGTATTGAAGTTGTATCCTAATTCGGGATGATGTATCGCATAAATTTGTTTTCCACCTTTTGTATATGTAGCACTTAATAATTCTCCATAACCATCCCAGCCTATAATATTGGGAATAGTCCCTGCTAAAGAACCTTTAATATTTTTTGTTCCATTATTTTTTAATGTAAAAGTGAAAAATATAACAGGTAATGATGAATTCTTTTCGTCTAACGGAATAAATGGTGAGAAACATTCCATAGAGAGGTCCAGATTAGGAGAAAAATCTCCAAAAATAAGTTTCG
>DAOSUS010000035.1 GCA_035378955.1 Candidatus Hydrogenedens sp.
AATGATAATTCCTACACCAGAGGAATATATCCAGTTGTTGTTTTATAAATTAATTCCACCCACAGCGGAACATTATGCAAGTATGCGAGAAGATTTGAAACAAGGGAAAAAAACAGAGATAGATGCTCTCAACGGAGCCATTGTAAAAATAGGTGAAGAATTAAATATAGACTGTCCTGTTAACAGGTTATTAACAAATTTAATTAAAGCCCGGGAAAAAATGTCTGTAAAGGCCGTTCAGGAATAAATGGATTTTGTTAATTACTGCTTTGTGCGGGGATTTGTAATAGATATCCTTATCTTTTCGAGAAGTTCTTTACCACTGAAGGGTTTTGTAAGAAAATCATTTATTTTTAATTGCGGGTCAAAGGTATCAATGCTATCTTCAGAATATCCTGTGGAAATAATTACCGGGACATCCGATAAAATTTTACGAATTTGTCGAAGTGTCTCTATCCCATTCAAACCTGGCATTTTTATATCCAGAATAATAAGTTGTATTTGTTCTCTGTATACTTTGACTTTTTCAATTCCTTCGATGCCATTCATAGCGCTGATGACTTCATAGCCTTCTTTCTTGAGAACGGTAGTAAAAAATTTCTGAACATCTTCTTCATCATCAATAACAAGAATAAGAGCCTTTTCAAGAACAGGCCTTTCTTTTTGAGAACCAAAACAAGGGAAGAAAAGAGTAAAAGTGGAACCCTGTTCTGGTTTACTTTCTATTTGAATAGCCCCTCTATGAGTTCGGATTACACCGGATACAGAAGCTAAACCTAAACCTCTACCTAAGAATTTACTTGAGAAAAAAGGCTCAAAAATTCGTTCTTTATCTTCTTCTTTAATACCACAACCTGTGTCGGATACAGAAATAAAGACATAATCTCCGGGTTTGGCTTTGTCCGCAAATTGCAAATTTTGTAAATTATCAGGGGTTAATGTCTTTTTACCTGTTCGAACTGTAATTGTCCCTCCTTCTGGGGGCAATGCCTCCAGTGCATTAACCAGCAAATGAGAAATGCTCTGAAGTATTTGAGAGGAGTCTCCTTCAACAAGAGGCAGATTAGGTTGTATTTGTTGAAGCAAACGGACACCTTTATGAAGGGAAGGATAAAAAGTATCTATAGTATGATTGACCATATCGTTAAAATCGAAAATTTGTACCGATTCTCGTTCCTTGCCGGAATAGGTAAGTAGCTGCCTTGTTAGTTTGGCCGCTCTTTCTGTAGATTTACGAATTTGTTCGAGGTTGTCTTGAATGCGTTTGGGCAGGTTTTCACTGTTCATTAATGCCAGTTCTGTGTGTCCCATAATACCCATTAAAATGTTGTTAAATTCATGAGCAACCCCCGCAGCTAAAACGCCAATACTTTCCAATCTGCGGACATGTTCCATCTGGGCTAAAACTTTATCCCGTTCTTTCCGTTGTTGGAATTCTTCCGTAGTATCAATCTGAACACATAATACTTCGTCTACTTTCCCTTCACGAATCACAGGCATTAAAGTAAAATGTATCCATTTTTCTTCCCTTTTTTTATTTCGTATATTCCACAAGAAAAGCCCATTGATTCTCTTACCATTAAATAATTGATTAAGATGATTTTTTAGGGTTCCAATTTGTTGGTCGCTGTAGAAATTTTTTAAATCATCAAGGTTTTTAATATCTTTTGCTTCAATTCCGTATAAACTTTCAGAATATTTATTCCAGATAATTATGTTGTAGTTTTTATCAAAACTTTGAATAGCGATTTTATTTGCTGTGTTGAGGATAGCTTCAAAACGATTTAATGCCCACTCCAAATTTAATTTTGTTTCTTTAAGTTCCGTTATATCCTGTAAAATTACCTGTATGCAATCTTCCTGAAGTCGTTCATCACGAGTTATATATGAATAATGGAGAAACCACTTTTTGTGTCCGTTAATTGTTTCTAAAGGATATTCAAATGCCTTTAAATGCCCTTCTTCTTGAAGTTTCTTCCGAATAAAGCCCGGCGGAAGGATGTATTTTTGTAAGTCGGATATATGTTTCCCTACAACTTCTTCGGGAGATGTATAAATATTATCTATTTCAAATAATTTCAATGCATTTCGGTCTATAAAAACTATCTCACCGTTCATACGGTACCTTACAAGACCGATAGATGCAAAATCCATTGCTTCATTAAAAATTTTTAAGAATTCTTCCGAATTCATTTTTTGCCTGTGTCCTTAATATATTATATGTATACAAATCCAAACAATAAAAGGAATAAATTTATTTTTAGGAATTAGATAACTCTCCACGCCAATAAAAAGAGTATTAATTCTTGAATTTTACAGCCCACTGTTAGGAATGATAACACTTTTAAATAGTTGAAATCAAGAAAAATGAAAGATACAAGATAAATCTATGTAGGTTTCTAAATAAAAAATGTTTTTAAAAATCTGTTAGTGGTATTTCTTTATTAGCATTGATTATACAAGTATTGTGCAAAATACCTATATAGGTTTTAATTATGTTTTCTTTGCATTTTAAAAAAAGATATTGATATACTGATATTAATTTTGGGCATATTTGGGCAATGAAAAAATTGTTAAAGAGGAAATGATAATGCAGTTTGACCTTGTAACGGTTGGTGTTGTTTGTGCTGATGTAATGGTAAAACCTGTAGATACTTTTCCACCAAAGGGAACTTTATCGTTAGTGCCTCAATTGGAGATGCATTTAGGCGGCCTTGCAGGAGTTACTGCCGTTATATTTAGTAAATTAGGTGGAAAGTCTGCATTTATTGGACAATTAGGAGAAGACCGTTTCGGTGATTTTATCTTAAATGCGTTAACATCCGCCGGGGTTAATGTTCAGGGAGTGAAACGCACAAAGGAATATAATTCCTCTGCAACGGTAGTCTTGATAAACTCTAATGGCGAAAGAACTTTTTTACATCATGTTGGAACAAATGCCAGTGTAAGCGAACAAGATTTGGATTTTAATGTTATTGCTTCTGCAAAGATTTTACATTGGGGTGGAAGTTCTATAACTCCGAAATTGGATGGTGAACCCATAGGAAGGGTTTTTGAAAAGGCTCGTGCCATGGGTGTAAAGACCTCAATTGATACATGCTATGATGGAAAAGGGATATGGTTGCCCCACATTGAACCTGCTTTAAAACATACCCATATTGTATTTTCAAGTTTGGAAGAGGCTCGAAATTATACTGGGAAGCATGAACCTTCCGATATTGCAGATTTCTATTTAAGTTATGGAGTAGAAATTGCTGTAATTAAGATGGGGGAACAAGGGGTTCTGGTAAAAAGTAATAGTGAGACTATCCGTTTGCCTGCCTATTCTGTCCCTGTGGTAGATACGACAGGGGCGGGAGATGCTTCGTGTGGAGGTTTTTTGTATGGATATGTTGCCGGATATCCCCTGAAAAAATGTGCACAAATGGCAAATGCTGTAGGTGCCTTAACCGTGCAGGTGATGGGGGGAAGTAATGGTGTTCATTCCTTGGAACAAGTAACAAAATTTATAGAGGAACATGAAAAGGTATATTAGCATGAATAAAAATTTCTATAAATATTTTTTAACAATTTTTTGTGTGTTTGTATTGTTCCTTTCGTTGGTTAATGTTTACGGCGATGAACAGAAAAAATCAAATGAAGTAAGCAAACAACCAGCCCATGTAGAACCTGTCGAAAAAGAAAAGCCCACGGATACCAATAATACGGTAAAAGAAGAACAAAAGAACAAAAAAAGGGAGTCGGCAAAGAAAAAAGTCCCAGCGTTTTGGTTTTTATTACCTGAAAAGTAAAAAGAATATTTGGAGAACTATAAAGTGAATATATATGCAAAGAAAATTGGCAAAAAAATAATTGCTTTAGTAGTTTTTTCTTTATGTGTATGGGCTCATGGAGAGGACATATCAAAAAGTAAATATAAGAATTTACAGGAAGATACTACAAAACAGGGAACGATCGAAGTTAGTGATAATTCACCCACGGAAGCAAATAAACAAGGTTCAACAAGAAAGAATTTTAATAATTCAAAACAAAATCAAGAACAAAAGAAACAGAAAGAGCAAGTTAAACCTGAAGTTGTTGGAACACAAATTCGCCGATACCCACCTATGGAACAAGTTCGTGCCCCTATGACGGGTAAGCCCTCTATGAATCCTATGGTAGATTTAAAACCGCGTTCCATTCGAGATGCTTTTACTCAACCACTAACATTAGGCTCGGAGGCAGAAGGTTTTATCGCTCCCGATTGGAAACAGCCATTCAAAGATGTAAAAGCAGACCGAATGCAAAGAGAATTAGAAACAGGCAAAACCTTGATGCAAGGACATGTCCACCTGAGGTTGGGGGAATTGCTATTCGAATCAGACCGTTTTTTATATGAGGGAGATACAGAAAAGGTAGAAGCGGAAGGAAATGTAAAAATAACTCAGAAAGATTCCGTCCTTCAGGCAAATAAAGTCATTTACACAACACCGCCAAGAGAGGAAATTATAAATACCTCTTCGATACTAAAGCCTGTTTTGAGTGAAGAAGAATTAGCACAAAAACGATTAAGAGCAGGAAGGCTTTATGCCGAATATCTTTCTATAAAAGACCCCTATCGTGATTTTTCTGCAGAGCAGATAGAATATGATTTTTTGAAGCAGACGGGAGAAATGGTAAATGCCAGAGGAGTTGTGGGCCCATTTTATTTTCATGCAGGTTCTTTGCATCTCCATGGTGAAAATTCATTTACTGCGGAGGATGTCTGGTTAACAACCTGTGACCATGACCCACCTCACTATCGTGTGAAAGTTAAAAAACTTGTTGTAGAGGAAAGCAAATTTAAAGAGGCAGAATTTCTGCGATTGCAGATAGGTAAAGTTACGACACCATTATTTTTCCCCTTCTGGGGGGGTGAAGGGTTTATGGGTGGATTTGATATTGACATGGGGAGAGAATCGGGTATTGGCTCTTATTTAAATGTTGGTTATTTGCGAGATGTTTCTGATAATATTCAAATAGGCCCCCGGGTAATGATTACGGAAAAGGAGGGTGTAGGATTTGGGGGTGATGCTTATTATGATTTTATGGAAAGTCCTACTTCATTTTTTTATAGAACCAAAGGGGAAATTCATGGTTTATATACCACGGAAGAACGAGGTTACATCCATTTAAAAAATCGGTTTGAACCAAGCGATGACCTAATTCTCCTTGCTCAGGTAGAACATTGGAGCGATGAAGATTTTTATAAAGATTTTTTCTATAAGACATATCGAGACCGTACAGAACCTCGTTCATTTGTCAATGTTACCTATCGCCAGCCTGAATACATAGCAACTGCAACCACAAAAGTAGGAACGCATGGCTGGGTTCATGAGACAGAAAGATTGCCCGAGGCAACTTTCCATTGGTTAGAGCAACCTTTATTTTCAGATGTTTACATGTCGTTTGATACGATAAATGGATATAACCGTCGCGAACCGTATGATTATGAGGCGTTTCGAACAGTCAATATTCTGAGACTTACTTATGATATAAGACCCTTGGGACCTATTAAGATAACACCTTTTGCAGAAAGTCAGATAACATGGTATTCAGAACAATCGAATGGCGATGAGAGTGTTGGTGGTTTGTCAGAAAAGGTGGGTTTAACGCTTCAATCTCGATTAATTCGTGTGTATGGCAGCTTTTTAGGTTTCTCTGCTATAAAACATGTTGTGCTTCCATCGTTGACTTTGTCATATCGAACACCATCAGCCTATAACATTAGAGACCGTTATTATTTTGATCCCCTAGATACAGTAACTGGACAGACACGCATAGAAACTAAATTGGATAATGTGTTTTATGGAAAAGATGCAGAAACACAGGAAGTCTGGCAACTTGCAAGGTTAACTTTATATCAGGGAAATGATTTTTGGAATGAATATCACAAATCGGATGATTATGAAATAGAAATGGATATTAGACCTCGTAAATGGTATGGATTACAACTCGCTGCAGAAAAACATGTCTCGGAAGAAATAAAATGGTATGAGCAAATACGGGAAGCAGATAGACTATCGGTTTATGATTGGATGGATAGATGGCTTGACGAGAAAGAGGGCAGAAATTCCTATTTAGAAATATCCGATTTAGTCTCGGGCGATTATACCCGTGTTTTGGGAACAATGTATTTTGATAATACCCTCATAGGTGGAAGAGCCAATGGAAGAGTTGGGTTTATGTTGGCGGAAACAGAAAACGAAGTGGCCAATCGCGATATTTTATATGGATTGGGTTACCGATTAAACGACAAATGGTCAGTTGCTTTTGAACATATATATGATTTAGAAAATGACAACTTAAGGCGGCAAACCTATGAAATTCGGAGAAATCTACATTGCTGGGATATAGGGCTTCGCTGGACTGAACGCGAACGGGGGACAGATATAAATCTCGAATTTAGTCTTACAGCATTTCCCGGCACGAGAATTCGTTTTTAATTGGGGTAATTATAGTAGAGAACCAAAGATTAGCCGAATTGTCCATTCCCTATCAACAGACCAGGGATAAGTTCGACATTCATAGGTGGAATAAATAGAGATTAGAAAAAAAACTGTCCATAGTATCCAAAAATAAAATTTTCTTTTTCTAATTTCTATATAAGGAATGCTCATTCCAATTAATAAAGGCATACAACCAATGTGCCAACGAAACCCATAAGAAACACCACCATAATTATTCGTCGAAAAGATATAATATGTATTTAGAACAATGAAGCTGAAAAGAAAGAAAATAGAAATTAATTTTGTGTCGTTATGTAGTGATTTCCACAAATGGGGGAAGTATATACATAACCCAAAAATCAAAACAGGATAGAGAATAAACAAGCCTTTTGCTCCCAATAAAATATTAAAAGCATAAAGCCATTTGGGATGATGTAAAGCGTCTGGACCCGCAGGATGTCTCCAATAAGAAGATTCAAATAAAAAAGGTTCTTTGCTAATCTGCACCGGAAGTATATTCCCTGTAATATGGTTCATAATTACAAAATGAATGAGAAGAATAGGTAATGCTCCAAGGATAACCCATGGAAGTGCTTTCAGTTTTTTTGTTATGAGCAAAAACAATATTGCACAAGCAATAAAGATTGTCAGAGGTAAATCGATAGTATAGACAAGGGATGCACATAATCCAATAAGTAAATAATAAATTAATGAAACTTTATCTGATATAGAATAAGATTTCCATATAAAATACAATCCTATAATCATAAAGGAAGTTGCGGGAACATGGTTTGTAAAATGTGAAGCGAGGGCTGACCACTGTGTCGCATATAATAGGCTAAGTAAAACTATGATACGCACAGATTGAGTTGTTTTTATTTCGTACAGGAATTTCCACACCAATAGAATTGCTACAAAGTAAGGGATAATCACATTCAAAATAATCATAATGCGTGCAATAGGTTTGTAATCCTGATTATTATCAAGTGAGTATCCCATCCACCTGAGAAATGGATACTCAAAGGTCATTAATAAAGAAAGAATGGGAGGTTTGCTGGAAATAATGCCTTTTTTACCCTTAACTTTATCTACCGTTTTATTTTCAAAGGGATTTGGAGACGATTCAGGAGGCTGATTGATATACCATGTATGATGATAGGTTAGGGCATAAACTGTTGCAAATCTACTTGTAAGTGTGTCCCCTAAAAAAACAGTTTTTAAACCCATACAAGCCCATAAAAAGGCTACCAAAATAATAATTGCTTCTATGATGATAATATTTTTTTTCATTCTATGAGGAGAAGATACGACTATCTTTTAGACAATTAACTAAAAAATCCATGAACGAATACGATTAAACCATCCTTGTTTGTGTTCTTCGGGTTGTTCTTTTTGTATTTCTTCCTCTTTCAAAGGAACCCATGTATCACCCACCTTTTTTTCTGTTTGTTCGGGAACAAACAAAGAGCCGACTTTTATCCAGCGACCATTTCTCAATTCATAAGTTAGTGTTTCTTTCCCACTGCTACGAATAATATTTGTATCTTCTTCGGCGTCTCTTTTTGATTTGTGTAATTTTGTGTAATAAATCGTTTTTTCTAATTCAATTTTTGCTATATAAGGCTTTGATTTAGAATCGGTTTCTTGAATATTAATTTCATAAGGACCCTCAGTATTGTTATAAGAAGAATAATTTTTCCAGAAGTAGGGTCTTTTGCGATAAACATAATTTTTATCTACTGCCATTGCGGCTTTTATCTCGTTTTTCACAATTTGTTGAAGTTCTTGAATATAATCTTCTTTCGTTGGAACATGGGTTACTTCGGGAGAAGCCTGTTCCTGTAAGTTAGATTTCTTAGAATCATGTGAAACCCAGCCTTTAACCGTAGCACAGGAAAGACACATGGATAGGAGTGTAAGAATGCAAAGGAAAGAGATAGTTTTTTTCATAGTTTGTCCTTTCATTTTTTTATAAATCTGCTTTAACCTCACCCATTAACGCAACAGTTAACTTACGAGGCTTTCCTTCATTGATTACTTTTGTATCTTCAAGTCTTACGCGTGATGATAGAATTTGCCTTACTAAAAATCTATCTTGAACAAGTTCTCCTTCGGATACCGTCTGTTCTTTTAATGATAAGGAAGGATTATTCAAATGGAAAGTTGCTTTTTTATTAGCAATGTCAATCTGGGTAACCGTCATTTTATAGGTAGAGATTTCCTCTATTACTTTTCGGTATAGCTCTTGTATTTTGGGGTCATAGTCAATTTTGATTACCTCAGAGCAAATACGAGAGGCTTCTGCTGTATCCAAAGGATTATAAGGTTCTTTGGTTAATAAGGAATTGACTTGTTCAATCAATTTAGTTCTAACCTGTAATAAGATTTTTTGGTCTTCTTCTGAATGGGTAGTTTCAAATGCGTTTAGTGCCTCCTGCAATACCCTTTCAATAGGTTCTCCGTTCTCTAACATTATAAGAGCACGATTATTATATTCTAAAACATTTCCAGGTTTTTCTTGTAATAATAATTTTAATTGAGACCAAACAGAAGGTCCGAAAAAGTAAGAGAATATAACAAGTAAGGAAGCAGTTCCAAATATTATTAGCCAGCGAATAGGAGAGACCCTTTGAATTTTTTTCCCTTGTGTGTCGTATGTTGTAGTTTTATATCTCCCCCATAAATTCCAAATTGAGGAAGGCTCTTCTTTGGGCGGTGTCTCAGATAACTCTTTGCGAAATTCCTCAATGGCTTCTAATACTTCTTCGGATAATGTATTTTTTGCTGTAGGCGTTTCCCCCCCTAAATCCTCAACAGTAAAAGTTTCAATTTCTCTTTTAGGTCGTCCTACAGTTTCCCCGCAAAAGCGACAACGAATAGCCCAAACACTAATAGGCATTCGACAAACGGGACATAATCTCATTTTGTCTTTTGGAAACTGTGTTTCCTCACTCATTACTGAAACTCCATTGTTTATTTAAGTATAATAAATATATATACCGCTCCACATATTATAACGATTTCTAACTAATATTTAATTATATGTTATTTAAGTATTATAAATATTTTACGGATTTTAATGATGTTATTATCAAATGTTCGAAAGATAATTTCCGAGTATGACCTTGTATCTCCAGAAGAAAAAATACTGGTAGCTGTATCCGGGGGAGCTGATTCTGTTGCTTTATTATACTCCCTTTTTGAACTGGGCTATTCAATAGAAATTGCTCATGTAGACCATCAAACCCGACAAGGGCAGAGCAAGAAAGATGCGGAATTTGTATCGCAATTGGCAAAAAAATTAGGAGTACCGTTTCATCTAAAAACCTGTCCGGTAGAAGAAGAATCGTTAAACTTTGGTCGCTCCTTTGAAGAATATGCAAGGGAAGTTCGATATCGTTTCTTTAAGGCAACAGCTCGATTAAGAGGTTGCCCTGTTATTGCAACAGGTCATCATGCCGATGACCAGGTAGAAACAGTATTAATGCGAATTATTCGAGGAACAACACCTCTGGGTATAACAGGTATTCCTGTTGTTCGTGTTGACGAAGGTCTTCGAATTATTCGCCCATTATACTATTGCGATAAAGGTATGATTGAATCATGGCTAAAAGACCGAGGAGTTGATTGGTGTATTGATGCTTCTAATTTTCAAAATGATTATTTTCGAAACAAAGTGCGGAATGTTTTAATACCGGAACTGAAAAGTTATAATCAAAAAATCAGAGATGCCATATTGCACCTTGTAGAATTGCAACAATGTGAGAGCGATTATCTGTATAAACAAGCAGAAATGGCATTGAATAATATTGTAAGAGAGGACAAAATTTCAAGAAAACAATTTTCGGAATATCACGAAGCCATCCGTAGAAGATGTCTGGTATTACTGTTGCAGAGAAAAAAAATCGAATGCACCTATGAACGGGTAATTGCTGCGACACGATTTATTTTAACGGGGGAGACAGGACAAAAATTCGATTTAGGGCAGGGAATACTGTTATATAACGGTAAAGATTGGACAGAGTTTGTTTCTCAATTATCAGAAGGTATAAAAGAGGAAAAACCAATTCGATTGAAAATACCAGGAGAAACCTGTGCCTATGGATTTCATTTCAATGCACGAATAGTAATGCTTCCTAAAAATTATGACTGGAAATCTTACTGCAAGCCTTTTTTACAGGTTTTTGATGCAGATACCCTTTCGGATGGGGTATGGGTACGGAAAAGAGAGAATGGAGATAGGTTTATTCCTTTCGGAATGACAAATTCACGAAAACTAAGCGATTATTTTATTGATTTAGGAGTACCTGCTCCGGAACGCGACCGTGTTCCCATTTTATTTACCATACACGGTATTATCTGGGTAGTCGGGTATGTCCCCAGTGCTACTGCTATGATAGGTCCTTTAACACGAAGAATTCTTGAAATAGAGGTTACTCCATGCAACTCATCCTCCCACCATTAATCCGAAGGGAACAAATTCAAAAGAAAGTTTCAGAACTTGCAGAAAAAATTTGTAAAGATATTGATGTTGAAAATCTTTATGTTGTTGTTATTTTGAAAGGTGCTGTTTTTTTTGCAACAGATTTATTAAGAGAACTACCCCCTGTTGCCTCAATTGATTTTATACGCGTGGAAAGTTATCAGAGATGTAATAGTAGTGGAAAGGTCAAAATATTCGGTAATTATATTCCGGATGTAAAGGATAAAAAGGTATTGTTGATTGAGGATATTTTTGATACAGGTTTGACCACGCAAGAGGTAGTTAATTATTTAAGAGAACAAAGTCCGAAGGATATATATTTATGTGTACTATTGGAAAAAAGGAAATATCGCGAAGGAATAACGATTTCTTCGGATTATGTTGGATTTTACATCGAAGATAATTTCGTTGTAGGTTATGGAATGGATTATGATGGAAAATTCAGAAATTTACCTGATATACATGTTCTTGCTTTGAATGAAAGTTAAGATTAGAAGGAGTTTATATGCCCATTGTTTTAGGTATTAATACCGGATTTGCAATAAATCGGTTTGTAGAACCTGATGATTGGACTCGGATTGTTTCAGAAGAGTTAGGTTTGCAGGTAGTTCAGTTTACCGCTGATTTATTGAATCCCTGGTATGACGAAAAAATCGTATATAAACAAGCTGAAAAAATAAAAAATTGCTGTGAAAAGTATAATATTAAAATCACAACAACATTCACATCACAGTTTACAAGAGTAAACCATTTATTACATCCAGATGAGGAAATTCGAAGAGCATGGATTGAATGGTTTAAGAAGTTTTTCAAACTCTCCGTATTTTTAGGTGCGGAAGGAGGAGGAAGCCATTTTGGAATTATGACTGTTCGTGATTGTAATAATCCGGAAATTCGGAGAAAAAGAATAGAACAAGGAGTAGAAGGGTGGCGGGAATTATCAGAATATGGAGCCGAAATAGGTATGAAATATTTAATATGGGAACCCATGTCAATTCCGAGAGAAGTTGGAGAGACCATTCAAGAAACACAAAAGATACAAAAACTATGTAGTAAAGATTTTCCTATACCCATGCTTTTATGTTTTGATGTTGACCATGGAGATGTTTCCTCTTCAAATCCCAACGATACAAATCCCCATGCGTGGATAAAATATTTCGGAAAGGATATAAAAGTAATTCATTTAAAACAAAGTTTGCAGGATAAAGGGGGACATTATCCATTTACACAAGAATATAACTGTCGAGGGAAGATTATCCCAAAAGAGTTAATAAAAACGATTTGTGAATCTGGGATTATAGATTGCTACCTTATACTTGAAATTAGCCATAGGGAAAGGTATCCCTTTGAGAATAGAGTATTGTCTGATTTAAAGGAATCTGTAGAGTATTGGAGGGATAATGTAACAAGTAGTAACTTATTACAAACGAGTGTTTAATTTATCATAAATAGTGTTTTATTATATAATACAGATAATAATTTAATTTCTGTTCTTAATAAATTATTTGAATTTATAAATTTTAATAGGAGATATGACCGTTCAACTTCAAGGTTTAGAAATAATTGCAGATGTTATTCGCAAGAATTATGACTTGGGAGAAGTAGGCTTGCCTCGTCCTTTGGAGGGAGCTCACCAAAGACGACATCGAAAGATGGTAGTTGAAACCAGTAGAGGGGTTTTTCTTGCGAAAACATATACACGAGATATTGCTGTTATTGATGCTTTAAACTTTCAACATCGGCTATCCGACCATTTGTTTGCAAATGGATTGCCTGTTGCCCGAATACAAAAGGCAAAAAGTGGCAAGGGATATGTCGAAGTTGATAATTGGGTTTTGGAATTACAGGAATTTGTAAAAGGGGAACCCATGACACTTACAATGAAGACTTTGCAGATTTCTGCAAAGGCTTTAGGAAAGTTTCATAAAGTATGTTATGGACTTCCTGCTCCCCCAAGAGATGTAAATATGTGGCGGTTTAGTGAGGTTCCTAAAGATATTTTCCTTCACTTCTTTAAATTAGCCCGTGAAGAAAAAGATGAGTCCAGTTTAATGCCCTATTTTAATTATCTGGTAGAGTTTATTCAGCGTTCAGCCCAGGAATTATCCATTGAAAAGCGTTCCGAGTTTGAAGTAGGGCTTATTCATGGAGATTGGCATGGTGCCAATCTCCTATTTTCGGGCGAAAAATTGCTTGCAATAATTGACCTTGAATTTGCAGGTCAGGGCTGTTATCTGGAAGATATATCGTATGCCATTTCCAATTTGTGTATTCGCACCAGTATGAATACAGACAAATTGAGAATGAGAACATTAATGCTTTTAGAACAATATGAAAGGAAAAGAACACTTTCTTACGCAGAGTTAGTGGCACTATTTTATGCCGTTGGGATAAAACACATAACAACGGTTTCGTACCAATCAAAGAATAATCCCAATGTAGCGGGCTTATTTCCTTCACAATGGATGGAGCGATTATCTTTTCAATGTCGTTGGTTAGAGGAGCAGTCTCGTAAAGCTCGATGGGGCGAAAAATTGTAAATTGTAATAGGTTAATTAAGGAAAAATATGCAATTAGGAACTAATTATTGAATGCGTGCGTTTTTTTCATTTTCCCACATGTCGGCGTTTTTCCCCATATACCTTTTAAGTGGGTAAGTAATTTCATTAAGAAGAGAAAGCACCTCAGGGTCCAGCGGTTTTGAGAGTGCTTCTATATTGCTTTCCATTTGTGCTTTGGACCTACAACCTACGATGATGGAAGATACGCCTTTTTGCCATTTGAGCCAGGATAGACTTAGTGTAGCCATAGGAATTTCTAAATGTTGTGAAAGGGCGTGAATGGCTTGAACAGTTTCAATGGTTAATCTTTCACAACCTTCTTCACCATGTCGAGTTCCAGGACGATTTTTTGAGAAATGTCTTGTTCGCCGTCTTAAAAGGGGTATTTCTTCTACACTTGACCAACAACCTGCTAATAAGCCCTGCATTAAAGGCATGTAGACAAGAACGCCAATATTCTTTTCTCTACAAAAAGGAACTATTTCATATTCAGGGGAACGAAATAAAAGATTGTATCCAATTTGATTGGAAACGGCTATTCCTCCTTGATGAAACCATTCTTGCATATTTTGAATTCCGAAATTAGAAATTCCAATATACCGAATTTTCCCCTGTTCCTGTAGTTTTTTCATTGTAAGAGCTACCTCTCCAAAAGGAATATCTTTAGGAGGCCAATGAATTTGATATAAATCAATGTAATCTGTATTCAGTCGTTTTAAGCTTTCCTCGCATGAACGAATTAATTGTTCAGAGTGGCAATTTTGGGGACTTACCTTTGTTGCAATAATGATTTTTGAGCGTTTTCCCTTATCTATCATTCGTCCTAACTGTGCTTCTGATTCTCCAGAACCATACATTTCCGCAGTATCAAATAAATTTATACCAATATCTATAGCATAATCAATGACTTCTTTCACTTCTTTCTCATCGCTTTTCCCCCAAAAAGTAGCATCCCCTATTTGCCATGCCCCAAATGCAATAACGGAAACTCTCAGGTTTGATGAACCTAATAACACATATTCCATAAGTAGAACTTTTCTAATTTTTGTTAAGTATTTTTATAATTATACATCTTTATTTGTATTTGTCAAATTAATTTTGAATGCAGTTTCTATAATTTCATGGGCGTGATTGGCTATTTCATTAAGTCTATCTACTTTGCCCTGAAGTCGTTGTATGAGTTCCTGTTGGGCTTTTTGGAGACGGTCTTCCTCTTCGGCTAATTTTAGAATCTGGTTATTTAACTGCATATTTAAATCATCAAAATAGGTTTGAATCTCAGATGTAAACCGATTTTTTCGCATTTCAAGTTCAGTTTTTGTTTTTTCTTTCAATCCCTGTATGAGCGTTTTTTCTATATAAGTACTTATTTTTTCGATTAGTTTTTCCCTACGGATTTCATCACCTCCCATAGAACGAGCGATTAATCCTAAAATTCCTCCCAAAATTCCTCCAATACCTCCTAAAATATATGCAGATAAATGAGGGATAATAGGTAATGAAATACCTAAATAATCAGGCCAGGAAAATTGACTTAAAAAACCTTCTCCTATAATAGCTCCTGTTACTCCACCTAACAAAATGCCCCCTGTAAAAAATAGGATATATGAAAAGGCAAGACTGGCGTCTATGGCAACAATAGCACCTCTTTCAAGGTTAATTTGAGGTAAGGAAGAGTGTTGAAAATTATATCCATTTGTTATAATTTGATTTTTAATAAAGTTTTCATACTGTTCTAGGGACTGGTTTAATTCCTCAGACACAGATTTTAAGTAATTATCCAGTATCTCACCTAATTTTTCCTGCAAGGGCATATATTTGTTTTTGCGAGCCTTTGTAAGATTGTCGCCTGTGCATAACCATTGACGGATAGGTTTAAAAATTTCATTTTCGATAGATTGTCGTGAGAATAGGCGATTTATCAGGTTTATTTGCCCTTCAAATTTTTCATTATTAATAGTTCCACCATCAGAGAAGATGTTTAATTGTTCAATAAGTCCTTCCATGAATTTAGAATTGTTTTGTATTTCCTGATGAAGTCTTTGTCGTTCTTTACGAATTCTTTCTAATCGTGGGTTTTGTTGCGCAAGTTGTATTTTTACTTCAAGAGGCTTGGCATAACGATATGCAAAGTCACGGATAAATCGGCAAACCGATGTCAATACGGCTCCTTCACGATTTTCTGTATAAAGATAATCCAATAGTCTATTTTTAAACTGTTGGAAAGAGCTTCGGTTCATGAGATATTTAGCAATTTCTTCTCCCGGATTGGGTGCTTGTTCCAACTGATTTCGTATGTTATATGGAATATGAATTTTTTCGTTTTTATCAATGTCGCTTAGTGTAATACTACCCCGTAATAATTGGGAGGCGTATAAAGCATATAGAGCAGAAACAAAAAATATTTCAGGGTTCTGAACAGTTCCTTCAAGGCAACGAAGCAAATCTTTAGCGGGTCCTCTTCTTCCTTGAGGGTCTATTTCTTCTGGATTTAACTGGTCAGATTTATTAATAACAAAAAAGACTTTCCGTTGCCGCTCTTTTACTAATTTTGCGATAAAATCACGATTATGTTCATTCCCAGCACTTTGACTGTCGAGTAAACAAACGACAAGATGACAGTTGGGAATAATATCTTCGGTTACTTTTCTATGGGTTTCTGTAATACTATGGACTCCGGGAGAGTCTACGAGGGCAATATCTTCTTCAACACTTGCCTCCGGAATGATGGCGATAACCTCTTCGATTTTTTCGCGTAGAATTTTGAGTTTAGGAAATTCTTCATCAGCCGTTAATGTAACAATAGCACTAAGCGTCCTATACATATCTTCGGGATAATTCGATTTGTAATCTACAACCCAGTTATTAAAAGTTTCATCGGGATGAATTTCTGCTTCTATTCCGGAATAAGAAAGAAAGTCTCTCAATACCTGAACGACCTCCACAGGAATGGGTTGTTGTGCCCTTAATACAACCTGCATGTTTTCACCCACCATTACATAAGTAACTTTAGCAGTGCATTCTTCCAGTACCATAGGAAGATAAGTATCTCCCAAAAAAGTATTAATTAAAGTGGTTTTTCCGACATTAAATTCTCCTAAAAAAACGACACGGTATTTACCATCTTTAAGTTCTCTTTTTTTACCTTCGATACGCGCCTTTTCTAATTCTTTTTCTCCCTCAAATTCAGGGTCAGAGATAAATTGTTCCAATGCTTTGAGAGCATCAAATGCCCAGAGCCTATTTTCCTGATGAACCTTTATAGACATTTTTACTACTCCTTATGTTAATTTTCTATGGAAATTACAAAATTATATAAATTTAATGGAATCATTTTCATAAAACTTGTTTTGTAGGAATCAACCTTTTTTGTAGAGTTTTCAATTCTTCATTATCTGGAATTTTTTCCAGTGCCTGATTTAAGATAGAAATAGCCTTTTCAATTTCTCCTTGATTTTCATAAGAGGTGATGAGATTTATGTAGGTTTCTGCCAATGTATCGTTGTGTTGTAAAGCCTTTTGCCACATTTCACGGGCTTGTTCTTCCTGTCCTGAAAGAGATAACGCTAACCCAAGATTGTTCCATGCTTTTGCATTATCCGGACATAGTTCCAGAGATTTTTGGAAGGCTACAACTGCATTAACTAATTCATATTGGTTAATATAAATATTTCCAAGAAGCAAATAAACTTGACAATTTGTGGGGTCATATTTTATAGCGGTGTCAATCTGTTCTTTAGCATTAGAGAAATTATTTGATTGGATAAGTAGATTAGCATAATTAATTCTCGCAAGAACATAATCAGGTTTTATGTGGATACATTTCTTATATGCTTGTTCTGCTTTGTCTTTATTCCCTATTTGTTCATAAATCCAGCCGAGATTATTCCATGCAATATAAAGTTGTGGATTTAATTCTAAACATTTTTCATAAAAAGAAGCTGCCTCTATATATTTTCTATCAAATTCGGCAATTCGTGCCAACTGGAAATAAGGAATGGGATTGTTGGGCTGAAGCGATTTAACTATTTCGTAATGACATTTTGCTTCTACAAAATTATGTTGATTGAAAAAAAGATTGGCAATATTTGCATGGGCAAGAGTAAAAGAAGGATGGTTTACAATGGCTCGAGAATAGAAGTATTGTGCCTTTTCATAATCTCCTATCATTTCAAAAAGATATCCTAATGCATTAAGTTCTGGGGGTGAAGACATAGGCAAAGAAAAATTTTTTGTTAGAATGTAAATCCCTTCGGAAGGTCTACCTGTTCTGCCTAAGACTTGAGAATAGTTTATCCTCGCAAAAAGATTATTGGGGTCGAGTTCTAACGCTTTTTTGTAGTAAAACTTTGCTTTTATTTCATCTCCTGCTAATGATGCAGAAACACCGTTTCGAAAAAACCATACAGATTGAGATGGCTCATAACCTGTTAAATTTTTACTGCCCATAAATAGAGCAATAAAAAATAAAGTTGTAATAAAAAAGATTTTTATTTTTTGATTTTGTTGTATTGCGGTTATAAATTCATTGATAGAGAAAACTCCTAAAATCATAATAAAGGGCATTATCGGAATACGGTATCTGCTGGCAACGAAATAGGGAAGAACGGAAAAGAAGTAAATAATTACAATCAATAGGGACACTAAAATAAATATCTTTTTATAGTAATCATCTCTATTGGATTTATGAAAGAATGAAAATAATCCAATAACTATTCCGCTAATAAATAAGGCAAAATATAAAGGGAAACCCGGTAGGAATTTTAAGGTTTTGGAATAATATTTATCCCATGAAGGGACCGTATCGTTTGTAATTTCCATAGGACCCCAAAATAGAAGGAATTTTTTTAGGGTTAGTGATAACCATTCGTAAGGGTAATTCCAAATATTATTCAATGCAGATTTATAAAAATACTTGTTGGCTTCTGAAAAAGAAAGCGAGGGTTTGCCCAAACTTTTCCCTAATCCTCTAACAATTGCGGGATAATCAAAACAAGACCATTCATCACATCCAATCCATTTTTTTAATTCCGGTATTCGTGGTTCCGCTCCATTTGATTTTGGATGATTTCCAACATAGAAATTTAATCCACCGTAAGAAGATATAAATACAAAATCATGAGCGACAATATAATTCCGTATAAAGCAAGGAACTATAGGAATAGTTATCCCTAATAAGAATAAAAAGGATAGAACAAAAAAACGGGGAAAAGAAGGCTTTTCTGGGGTGAACATAAGAAATAATAATGGAAATAGAACGAGTAGAAGCAGTCCATTAGGTCGAAAAAGGGCAAATATTCCCAAAGTTAATCCTAATAGGAAGGGATAGATTTTTTTATTTGTTTTTTCTTTCCATCGGAATATTAGAAAGAACCATATAAGAAGTAGAGTTATCGCAAATACAGGATAAGTTAATTGGGATTCAAAATAAATGAATCCCCAGAAAGTTGCCATGAATAGAGCAAGCAAATTAGCAAACCGTAAATTATAGTATTTTTTTGCTAAATACCATGCTAATATAATGTTCAAAATACCAAATGTGTATTGGATAATCCTGGGTGTCCATGGGTTCCTTCCGAAAATTCGATATATAATAGAGAGTAAATAGGGATAACCCGGTGGGCGCCCGTGAGGAGTAGTCCGTATTTCAGGGTCGTTTACATAAGGGGGAAGAGTCCAGTCTCCTGTAGCAATACCTTTAGCCCAATAATCATTATATTGTGGGTCATAGAGTGGATTTGTAAACCAGGGTTCCTTACTTATTTCTTGTAAATAGCAAATACGAAGGCAAATTCCCAAACATAATATAAACAATAAAATATAGGGGATATTTCTTTTATTTATATTTTGCAAATTGGTTTCCTTCCTAAACCATAGACAGAATATTAATGGGACGAAGAAACTAAATCACTCGGTAAAAAGCCCGGTGGAGTAATATAATCTCCTGTGCCGTAAGAAAGCCCGATAACTCCTGTTGCATTTGTATCTACATTTAGGTAGTTAATATTTATTTTCCCAGTAAAGTAAAATTCTATCTGAAAGGTATTTTTTACTTCATTATTTTCATTCTGATAAGTAGGAACATTTTCATAACTAATTACTATTCTATTTTGTAATTGCACATAGGATATGGTTCCTATATTATTTATATTATTAATAGGAAACATTGAAATACGGGGAGAGTAAAAATGCCGCTCTAATTCTGTTATATTTTCTCCACACTTTGTTTTGGATGATAATTCAGAATTTTGGAACTCTATCCAACCCGAATATGAGATGTAAAGAGTATCATAACTTTGTCCATAGAAAAGCACTTTTTTCCCATCGGCAATAGATAGTTTATAGAGATTTTTAAATAAGGGAAAGTTAATGATATTTTGTTCTTCTGACTTTGTAGGAAAATCTTTTATATCATTCGTTGTGAGTTTGTAAAAATTCAAACTATTATCAGGCATAAAGGACAAAGATTTATAAGCAAGGTCAATATTTTTATCAAATATTTCCGTAAAATAGTTCGGAGCCGTAGTAATAGGCAAGGAATAGGATTCAAAAAAACTTTTTATATTAATATTCGCAGTTGCATATTCCGGATATTCTTTTTCTGTATGGGAATAAAGACGGTTGAGATATACTTGCACAGAAATTTTATCATTTTTACCGAGAATGGCTTCATTAGGAGTTACTTCCAGCCATGGTTTGGATGGATTAATTGTTATTGCAATTTTTGTATCCGTATTTCCTTTATGGGTTATTTCAAAAGTGGTGAGGTTTTCTTCAGGGTCAAAGTGGATTGTTTTTGGATTAATTGCAAGTTGTTTACAGCCTAAAATAAAAGTTAAAAGGAGTAATATGAGTAATTGTTTTGTTTTGTTTTTTGTGTTCATTTTAAATCAATTCTTTTAGTTATCTTATGGGCAAATTATAACAAAATAAAACAAAAAGATAAATTTCTTATCTATGCAATTGGAGATATTTTAACTATTTTGAAATTGAATTAATTCCGCATTTGTAAATTTTACCTTATACAAAAAATCCATTTGTCGAAGAGAAAGGGAATAATCAAATTCAGTCAGGGCAGATATAGAGTCTACAGGAACGATTACATTGTAATTGTGTAATCGTGCTGAAGAAACAGTATGTAAGACACAAATATTCGCAACTGTACCGGCAACAATAACATTTTCAATTCCATAAATTTTCAAAATATGTTCCAGAGGAGTTCCAAAAAATGCATCATACCGAAGTTTTTCTATAACAATATCATGAGTTAGTGGTTTTAATTCATCAATGATTTGCCAGCCCCAGCTGCCTTTAACGACATGTTCCCCCCAGATGGGAAATTCTACAGGGTCATCCGGGAAATGTGTATCTTGTGTGTAAATTATTTTTACACCAGATTGCCTTGCTTTATCAATTAATAATTTAATGGGTGAAATAATTTTTTGTGCATTAGGAGAAAATAATTTTCCATCGGGATGAACGAAATCGTTTTGCATATCTACGATAACAAAAGCAGAAGTTTTTCCAGAAATTTTTATTTCATTAATATTAATATCAAATTCCATAATATTCCCTCAGGATTTAATGTTGGTAGAAGGATAGATATATTTTAATCCAGAAGGAATAATGATTGGAAATAAAATCTATAAATAGAAATTTACAATGAACCGATTTCAGTGGCTTTCGGTACTTCAATTAGTTTTCCGGAACGGACATCATATATATAACCATAGATAGGAATTGTTTTCGGGACCAGGGGACATTTTCTAATCCTTTCGACATCATCAATTACACTCTGTTCAAGATTTTTAAATGTAAGCCAGTTTATATATTGTCCACAAAAAGAGCCGTTGCCTTTTATCGGGTTTTTCCATTGCTTTCCATCGAATACTGCTGTTTCGAGACTTTCTGATAGCAGTTCATGCATAATTTCATCAGTAAAGAGTTGCATTCCGCAATCTGTGTGATGGATTACAAACCATTCTTTTGTCCCGAGAAGTTTGTGCGATATAACCAATGAGCGGATGGCATCATCACTTGCTCTTCCGCCTGCATTGCGGATAACATGGGCATCTCCTTCCGATAATCCTGCAAATTTAGCAGGGTCAAGTCGTGCATCCATACATGTTAATATCGCAAATTGTCTTGCGGGAGGTATCTGTAAAGAACCTTTATCGAATTGTTGAACATAGTTTTTATTTGCAGTAAGAACTTCATTTAAAATTTGGCTCATTTCTTTTCTCCTTGTCTTTTTTTATTTCCAAACAGAAAGTAAAATATAAAATATTCCATAAATAATTCTTATGTAGGGTTTGTTTTTATATGTGATATAATTTTATGTGTGATATAATTTTTTAAATATAAGTCAGGAGGGTTTAGCAATGATTTTACTTTTAACAATTCTGGGAATTATTTTTTTTGTCGCTGCTTATTTTACCTACGGGAATTTTTTGGTGCGTATATTTGACTTAAGAAATGACCGAAAAACACCCTCCGAAGAATTATATGATGGGATAGATTATTGCCCAGCACATCCATCTGTTTTATTAGGACATCATTTTGCATCTATCGCCGGTGCAGGTCCCATAGTAGGTCCTATTACTGCGGGTGGTTGGTTTGGCTGGCTGCCGGTTTATTTATGGGTGGTTTTGGGTTCTATTTTCATAGGTGGTGTTCATGATTTTGGTTCGTTAGTGGCATCTATGAGACATAAAGGTTTATCTATAGGGGAAGTAATAGAGCAATGGGTTAGCCGAAAGGCAAAAATTTTGTTTTTATGTTTCACATGGCTTGCTTTGGTTTTAGTGATTGCTGTGTTTTTACAATTATCTGCCGATACTTTTGTCCAAGACCCTGCCGTTGCTTTTTCTGCAACATTATATATTTTTTTGGCTCTTATTTTTGGGTTGATGATTTATCGCTTTCATATCCCATTGCTTTATGGCTCAATTGTTGCTATTCCCATTGTTTTAATCTCTGTGTGGATAGGTAAGATGACTTTTATTCAAGAAAATTTTGTGTTGTCCATGGAAACATGGCGTTGGTTACTAATTGGTTATATCTTTTTTGCTTCTGTTTTACCTGTTTGGCTATTGCTTCAGCCACGGGATTATCTTGCTTCTTACTTGCTTTATTTTGCAGTACTAATAGCCAGTATAGGAATATTGTTAGGTGGAAATTCATTTGAAATATCTTTGCCAGTATTTAAATCATTTGCTCCCGATAAAAATACTTATCTATGGCCTATGTTATTTGTTACAGTCGCTTGTGGTGCGGTATCGGGTTTCCATTGTATGGTTGCAAGTGGAACTACATCGAAACAGATAAGATGTGAGACGGATGCAAAACCTGTGGGCTATGGGGCTATGTTGTTAGAAGGTTTTGTGGCAATTATTGCTTTGAGTTGTATTATGTTAGTAGGAAAAATTCCTAAAGAGGGTGGACCTCTTGCTGTTTTTGGCGAGGGTTTTGCAAAATTTGCGGCGATTATCCATATTAATCCAAATTTGGGCAAATCATTAGGTCTGTTGGCGGTTAATTCTTTTATATTAACAACATTAGATACATCTACTCGAATAGCGCGATATCAGTTACAAGAACTTAGTAGAATGAAATTAGACCGTTTTTCTGCAACAATAATTAGTATTGTTGCGGCTATGTTATTGCTTTTTATTCGTACCGGTGATGAGCCTACATGGAAGATAATATGGCCTATTTTTGGAGCATCCAATCAATTAGTAGCTGGGATTGCTTTACTCGGGATTATGGTTTGGGTTGCAAGAGGTTTAGGGAAAAAATATTATTTTGTCCAAATTCCCATGATTTTTATGCTTATCACCACTATTTCAGCATTAATACTTTTTATGATAAGCAATTTTCGTAACCATCAGTATATATTAGTTGTTGTTGCTGCTTTATTGATTTTCCTTGCTGTTTTGCTGATTTTGGAAGCATGGACTGTGTTTCGTCGTTTTCGGAAAGGTCAATTAAGTTAATGTTTTTGGATACATAAAAAGCATAAGTCTTCTAAGGCTTTTCCTACAATTTCAGGATTATGTTGGGTTTGAATAGTATCACGAGCATTTTTACCTAATTCTTCACGAAGTGAAGGTGTCCTTATAAGTGTAATAAGTGATTGAGCAAAATTTTCTAAATCATTATCAGGGACGACCATTCCGTTAAAACCATTTTTTATTCCATAGGCAGAACTTTCACAACAAACGATAGGTTTTCCACTTGCCATGGCGTTGAGTAGCTTAATTGGATAGCCAGACCATGATACACGAGGTATTGCCATTATAGAATCTTCCTCAAGTAGTTTTTTTAATGAGTCAAAAGTGCCAATATGAACAACTTCTGCACCTTGTATTTTTTGTTTTTCAAATGTACCTATGATTAGTCGTGTTTTGGGGATTTCTTTTCGCACACGCTCTATGACCTGAAAAAGAAAGTCAAGATTTTGATATGGGTCTAAATTGCCTGTGTATAGAATTGGGGGAAGGGTATCTTTTTTAACTTGACTTATAGGGAAGGAGGCAGAATCTATAGGAGGGGGGATAATACGGAGTTTTTCCTTCTTTATTCCTTTTAACAATAAATTTGCTCCAAGTCGTTCATGAGGCGTAACAATGTAATCTGCTTTTTGCGGAAACTTTCTATCCATGTATCTCCCTAATAAATGAAAAAAGTCCTTTCCACGGTCAAAATAGTAGGGCAATTCATCACTCATTGCATTGTGGGCATGATAGATAACAGGACGAATACCAGACATGAGAGCAATGATAAGACCTTCATAATTATGAGCGAAAAGGATTTGAATGTTTCGTTCACGGCAGACCCTTTGTACTGTTTTTACCATGAGCAAATCAAGCCAGATTTTTTTTATGGAAGGTCCTGCGGAAGTTCGATTTTCACCAGGAATATTAGGACCTCGATGTATTTGAAAATTATCCGTAGAATGATTTGTCCCGTAACCATATACAATTAGATGGATTTCATGCCCTCTTTGTCGTAAAGCAAGTGCATTTTCACGAATAAATGCCTGTGACCCTTGAGGGACAGGATATGGACAGCCTGCCACGAATGCTATTTTAAGACTCATTGCCAATAACCTATCGTTTTCATTTGTTGAATTAAAACCCATTCCTCGTAAGGAGTTAATTCTTTTTCATCCCTATCAGGGAATTGGAAATCAGGGTCTATTAAAAGAGAACCTAACAATGGTTTTCCATCAAGGGGAGGACAAGGAATTTGCAGCACAGCGGCAATAGTGCTTGCTATATCTTCAATAGAGGCACAATTATTACTTATCTTTTCGGATATACAAAGAATCCCTTCCTGTTTGTGATGACCATTCATTCCCTGTCCCTTTGCTCCTTGAAATTCATCAGGTTGAAGAATGTGAAATGTATCAATGCCTCTGGAACGGACACAGCAAGGTATTGCTCCATTATCCTCTTTTATTTCAAGTATTATATCAGGTGCTTTTTCTGTAAAGGGACCTTTGTATAAATCTTCACGGAAATGAGCATCTTTTATAAATTGCCATTTCTTTAATTCCCCACATAAATGATAAACAAATTCAAAATAATTTTCTTCGGGGATAATTCCATAGGGTTCTCTACCTTTTAAATTAATTCGCACAGAAGGGAAATAATCTAATTCTTCAGAAAATGCAGAGGTGTTTTGCCAATCAATTCTTGAAAAACGGGATTGACTTTCCAATTTCTCGGCATAACCTTTGAAGTATTTGAATAGATGAGTTTGCAAGGAATAAGGAAATACTTTTAGTGCAAAATCTTTTAATACAGGGGTTTTATAGGAACGAAAATGTAAGTACCCCTTTTGTGCAAGCCAATTATTAAGGTATAACACGGTTTTACTGGAGGATTGGAAACCATGGTCAGATACGAGCAAAATTAAACAATCCTTATATTTTTTTCGGATTGCCTCTATAATTTTTAGAAAAATTGAGTCGAGATATTGATAAATGGTTGGGATTGCTTTTTTAAAACCATCTTGATAACGAGGAGAGGATTCATCCCAGAACATCCAGAAATGATGACTTACAGTGTCTGTTTCATTGAATACCGAAATAAAAAGGTCCCATTCTTCATTTTCTAATAGATTTATAATAACTTGCTCTTTCTTTTTTAATCGTTCCAGCAATTTTGTTACTGTTTTTAAGTGCCACCCTTTTTTAATATTACTTTCGTTAATGCCTCCATATCCCCAGTCTTTAACAATGGGAAAGATTTCATGAGGATATACTTGTTCAGGGGTGATTTTCCCAGGTAAAGGTGATACAAAACCGGAAATCATAATACCATTAATTTTTTCTATCGGATATGTCCCGGGCACACCTACTACAATACTCTTTCCCCCAGCCTTCGTAAGCCAATTCCAGACAGATGGAAATTTGCGAAAAGAGCCATTGGTAAAACGGATTTGATAAGTTCCGTTCACCATTTCAGTAAAATCAAAATAGCCGTGTTTTCCGGGGTTAACACCGGTAAAACAAGATGTCCACGCTGGAATGGTCGCGGGAGGTATTGTTGAAATAAGATTAAGAAAGGAGCCACCTGAGATAAATGATTTTAATGTAGGCAACCATCCTTCATTTATCCCTCTTTCTATTACTTGTCGGGTTGCCCCATCCCAACCTATAACAGCAACTTTTCTATTCATAGAAATCGGAGATTAAGGGAATATAATTTATATTTGGATTAATGATTACAGTTTTAATATATAAGGGGCTAAAATCCATGCCCAACCACCCAATCCGATACTGGCAACTATTCCCAGAAAGGATAGCCAAAAGAGGAAAAAGTTTAATATCATAATTGCAAAGGATGAACTAAAAGACAGTTCTCTTTTTACCGCCAGCCACCATGCCCCTAAAAACCAGCCAATAATGGGGATTAAATTTAAAAAGGTAAGTAATGCGGTATCTATAAACCAGTTCGTTATAGCAATGACTTTAGTATCTCCAAATGTTTGAGACCTTGTCCTTTGCAAGGACAACCAGAAAAGACCTTGCATTAAGAGTGGCCAGAGTAAAGCAAATGCTAGGGTCCCTTCCAGTGATACCGAAACCCAATCTTTATTGATAGTTATCATTAATCCCCACCATCCAATGAAAGGCATTCCTATAGAAAATAGGAATAACAAAAGCCACAAAACCCGTTTCGCGTATTCCCAGATAATAGATGCGGGCGATTGTGGCTCTCTTGTTAGAGTATGAGGCAGGGCATTTGCTTCTTCCGCCCATTGCATTATTTTTTCTTTTAATACCTTTGCTTTTTCATCTCTGTATCGGGCTAACAACTCATCACATAGCAGCATAGCATCAGCGTAGTTTCCTAATCGTGCAAGGCACATTGCTCGACCATAGGCAACTTTCTTTTCTCCCGGATTTTCCTGCTCGAGTTCATCGAGTAGTTTTAATGCTTCGGTATATTTTTTTTCTTCGTATAAACTTTCTGCCTGTTTTAATTTTTGTTTGCTTGTTAGCATTTATGAAGTATTCCCATTTGCAGGTTTTTGTTGTGTTGTTGATACGCTACCTGATAGTAATGCTTTCAATCGCTCTTTTTCCTGAACAGGTAGATTATTGTATATCTTTTCTAACACTTCTTTCGATTTTTTTGCAACTACTTCATTCGTTTGTCTTTTATCAGTAATTTTTAATTCTAATTGAACAATAAAGTCGTTTAATTGACGATTTAATTTACTGATCTCCATTTGTGTGGAATCTAATGGCTTGGGAATCTGAGGATTTTCTATCCATAAAGGATTAATCTTTTCATGTTTTTCAACAGCGAATGCCTGATATATAGGGTCTTTTTCAGTACACTTTTGATATTGTTCTAAAAAAAATGAATATAAGGCATCTATTCCTGCTATCTGAATTTGGGGTTTTTCATTAACCCTTTTTACAATTGTCAATAGTGTTTTAAAATATTCATCTTTTCTATTATTTATAAGCATTTGGAGATGAATACTAAACAAACTCTTTGATTTTCTGTCAGGGATACACTGATTTAATAAGAATAATCGAAGATCAGGTTCTTCCTGTTCTTCCCCCATACTATATATTAAATAGTCAACTTCTGAACTTTTATCAATGAGGATTCCGCAATATTCCAACACATAAGCAATATTTTCTTCACATTTAAGAGATATTTCTTCTTCATTCCAGTTTTTTTGTTTTCCTTCTTCTCTTGCTGATTTAATACTTTCACGACATGCCCTTATAAGTTCTCGTGGAGTAAGTGAACGGAATAAATCAAACGGATATTTTTTATTAGCCGTTTGGGAGTATTTGCTTTTGGTAGAAACATCAGTTACTCTTATCTCGTCGAATTGTTGGATTAGTCCTTGAATATGTTCCCAGTAATTACGGATAGGTTGATTGGGATTTTCTGAAGGGGATGTATTCGTTTGTGAAACAGCAAAAAAAACTACAGCTATCACTAAATCAATAAACATGGTGTATACTTCAAATTATTTAAAGTTTGTTTTTTTACTTCTTTAATAATTAAAATCTACTTTATTTTATTATATATGGATATAGGTAAAACAATTTAACGATATAGGGAAATATTATGCAAAAATTGTATTTAAATTTTATGAAAGCATCTTTTTGTTTGTTCCTGATTTTTTGTTGTAGTTTGTCCTATGCTCAGGGGTTATTTACACCGGCACTTCCCAGTGGTTTAAAAGCCTATGCACCCGATTGTTATTTTCAGGTAGTTCCTCGTATTGTTCCTGCGGATAAGGAGACTACAATTCAGATTATTTCACGGTTTGAGTCATTCCCTAAGCCACTTCATACCTATCGAATGACTTATACACCTGTGGGAAGATATGCAACACAGACAGGCTGGACTAAGGCACAGGCAGAAGAAATTATTCCTCAAAATAATATTTTTTCAATAAAAAAATATTTTGAAGCGGAACAGGAACATATTTTTAAGTTGGAAGAGATTACCCCGGATAATAAAGTTAAAGAAATAGGTAGTTTTCACATATATTCCTTAAAACCAGATTTATTTGCACTGCGCCCTTATAAAGGAGATTTCCACATGCATAGTTACCGTTCCGATGGAAGAGAATCTCCGGGATATGTAGCAGGAGCATGTAGAAGAGCGGGTTTTGATTTCATGGGGTTATCTGACCATCGGAATTATTCAGGTTCATTAGAGGCGATTAAACAATTTGAGGGATTGCCTATTGACTTGCGTCTCTATCCTTCGGAAGAAGTTCATCCTCCTGATAATCCTGTCCATTTTATAAGTTTTGGAGCAAAGGAAGGAATTACAGAACTTTATAGAGCGGATGATAAAACCTATCGTGAAGAAGTTCAAAATATAATGAATACTCTTGGTGATATGCCCTATGGCGTGGATAAATTTCAATATGCTTCCTGTCTGTGGGCATTCCAGAAAATAAGAGAAAGAGGCGGATTAGGTGTTTTTGCACATCCATATTGGAGACCGGGAAATACAAATTATATTGCGAATGCCTTGGTGGATTATCTTTACGAAACAACAATTTTTGATGCAGTAGAACTTATCAGTGGTTTTGGTTGGGATGAACTACAAGAAGTGGATGTAAATAATTTGCAGTTGGCAAAATATATCGAAACAAAATCAAAAGGGAAGAAGGTTCCTATAGTAGGCATAAGTGATAGTCACAGTTGTGAAAATCACGATATGTTTGGAAGATATTATACAATTTGTTTTTCTCCTTCACTTGAATTAAATGATTTAATTCATGCCATCAAAGAAGAAAATGCTGTTGCCGTTGAAACACCGGGTGGACAATTGCCCCGTCCTTACGGGCCCTATCGTTTAGTAGCCTATACACACTTCCTGTTACGCTATGTCTTGCCTTTGCATGATGAGATGTGTTTTGAAGAAGGAAGGCTGATGATTGAGTATGCAGGTGGAAACAAAAGTATCATTGAAAATTTGAAATTATTACAAGGACAGGTTCAGAAATATTATGATATGATTTGGGCGAAATAAAAAACTTCTATATACAAAATTTCATTTACTTTATTTTTATAAAGGAGATAATATGTTTGTCGGAATGTTAACCGCACCTTTTGCAGACCAACCTTTGGATAAGGTAATTGATTTTGCAGAAACAGCAAACATAGCAGGTCTGGAAGTTATTGCTTATCCAGGAAGTCGTCATATTGACCCTATAAAATTGGATAAGAGTAAAATTAAATCTATTCGGGATAAGTTGGAAGACCGCTGTTGTGTTATTACTTCTCTTGCTTACTATGATGCTTCAATAACAGACCCTAAAAGATGTAAAGTGGTTCAAGAAACAGCAAAGCAGGTGATAGCATCTGCGGCTAATTTAGGAGTGGATACTGTCTGTATGTTGAGTGGCTTTCCTGCTACCGGTATGAGCAAAATTGAGACAATAAGAAAGATTTTACCTAAGGCATTTTTACCTATTTTGTCTTACGCACGCAAGAAGAATGTTCGAATTGCTCTGGAAAATTGGTTCCAAACGAATTTACAGGGATTAGATACCTTCGAAGAAATGTTTAATACGATACCCGATGATAATTTTGGATTAAATTATGACCCTTCTCATCTGGTTCATCAAGAATGTGATTATTTGTTCCCAGTGCGAGAGTATAAAAGTCGAATTTTTCATACACATGCAAAAGATACATTGATTGATTATGCAAAGAAAGCAAAAACGGGAATTTATGGAGAAGGATGGTGGAGGTATGTATTGCCTGGGTTTGGTGTTATACGGTGGGGAGAATATATAAGTCATCTCAAGCATAATGGATATGATGGAGTTTTAAGCATTGAACATGAAGATAGCAGTCAGTCTCGTGAAGAAGGTTTTATAAAAGCAACATGGCATTTGGAAGCATTCTGCTAAACAAAAATGGAAGAAGAAGATATCCAGCAAGAACAACAAAAAGATATAGATGAGTTCGAGTTAAAACGAAAAGAACTCTGGGAAAAAAGAATTCAATTAGAAAAGAAATTTAATTTGTATGAAGGGGATGAGTTCCAAAAAATTAATGGGTTCGAATATCTGAAGACAAAAATAATATCTTTTTTATTAAGGTGTTTAGGACTTTACAGAAAAGGGGAATTCAACGCTTCGAAGATTAATCTGCGAAAGATAAAATTTGTTTTTCCTGATATCCCCAAAGAATTGCATGGATTTAGAATTTTGTTCGTTGCGGATTTACATTTGTCCCAAACTTATCTGTCCTGGTTTATTTCAGGGGCGAGTATCTTACAGCAAATTAAAATACCCGTAGACTTAATTTTATTAGGAGGAGATTATCGTTTCGGTTATTTTGGTCCTGAAGATTTTGTTATCCCGATGATAAAAGAAATGTTTGAACCTGTGGAGTCAAAATATGGGATATATGGAGTGCTGGGAAATCACGATATTAGTTCGGTAAGGGAAAAATTTGAAGAAGTCGGAATACATATTTTAGTAAATGAAGGGGTAGAGATAAATCATAACGGGACCAAATTATGGATTGCCGGTGTAGATGTTCAGCATGGATTTGAATGTGCTGATGTAGCATCTTCCATCGTTCACGCCCCAAAAGAGGCTTTCAAGATTATGCTTTCCCATTCTCCGGAATTAATAGAAGAGTCTTTACTCTGGGGTATCCAACTATATCTTTGTGGTCATACCCATGGAGGACAAATTGGATTGCCATTATTAGGACCTTTATATGTTAATGCCCATTGTAAACGAAAATTCGCTTCAGGTAAATGGGAATATCGGGAGATGAAAGGATACACTACGACAGGATTGGGTACCACTGATGTTCCCGTTCGTTTCAATGCAGAACCAGAAATAGTTTTGATAGATATAGTAAAAATACCTTATGACTTGAAATAACATTTTTTAATATGATATAAGTGAAAGAGAATGGCTTTTTATTTTTTTAAAAAACAAATAAAATATTTGACAAATGTGTTAAATGTTTGTTAAATTTAATGATATTAAGTTTAGTTAAAAAAAAATGATAGGAATAGAAAATTTTTTCAAAAAAATGTTTGGAAAAATTTTTTAAAATAATTTGCATTTTAGTAAAGAAATATGTTATATATAGTTTAAAGTTTTTTTAACTTTAAGGAATAAAGATTTGAAGAGTAAAAAAATAAATATAACAACTCAATCAAACATGAGGAGTTAAGCAATGTACAAGAAAAATTTGTTAGCGCTGGTTTTAGTTATCCAAATTATCCTGTTGCTATCAGGATGCACCCCTAAAATTGGTGTAAGTCCTACTTCCATAGATTTTGGAAAAGACTTAGACCAGGCAAAGATTAAGGTCTGGAATGATAAGTTTATCATTCTGAAGAAACTTGTCTTTAAAGTTGAAAGTGATGTTGACTGGGTAGTTGGTATTATGCCTACTCAGGATGTAAGTAAAAAGAAAAAGGATGTAAAAGAAGTTACAATCCTTGTCTCTCGTGAAGGATTAGAAGCGGGTGAACATACAGGAAAAATAATTGTATCTCAGGTAGACCCAAAAACAGGTAAAAAAGTAGTTCCACCTGTAGAGATACCTATTAAAATTACAGCAGAAGGTGGTGAAGGAACACCCGAAGGAACACCTGAAGGTGAAAACCCGACACCATCTGTTGCAAGTGTTTTAGAGTCTCTGGGAATTGGAGGAGGAGGTTCAAACTTTACATACGATGATGTTGCTAATAATTTAGGACAAATTAAAGCCAAATTACAAGAAATTTTAGGTCTGACTGTCAATATAGAATTATTGAGAGAATGCAGCAGTACAATACAAGAGAATTATTTTATTCGTCAGGTTCCAGTAGCCGGTGCGACAATTTTGAATGGTGGAACTTTGCAATTGTATTTCTCTTCTGGACTATGTGAAGAAGGCGAAGGCGTAGTAGAAGGTACACCCGAAGGCACACCGGAAGGCGTAGTAGAAGGTACACCCGAAGGTA